>JBFGQG010000445.1:0-3466 GCA_041564295.1 Anaerolineales bacterium
ACCACCATTTCTCCATGGGTCGTCACGATGGAAGCCCTCTCTCCTTTCATGACTGCCGGGCCAGATCAAGACCCTCGCCCTCTGTCTTATCTGCATAGGCCAGGTCCAACTGCCATTGATATTCGATTGGAAGCGAAGATCCAGACTGAAACGATGTCTGCGCAGCAGGTCATCGCCCGGACAAACTTAAAACATATCTACTGGACGATCGATCAACAGCTGGCTCACCATGCATCTACCGGCTGCAATCTACAAACCGGAGATCTGATAGGTACAGGCACGATCAGCGGAGCTGATCCAGATTCATCTGGATCGATGCTTGAAATTACCTGGAACGGTGAACGACCCCTGGAGCTGGTCTCAGGAGAGAAGCGCCTCTATCTTGAAGACGGTGACCGAATCAGTCTAACCGGTTACTGCCAGGGAAACGGCTACAGGGTAGGGTTTGGTGAAGCGACATCTGGGATCCTTCCGGCAAAAGGCACATACCATGAAGATAATTAATATTCTTGGATTTCTGACGCTTTTCTCCGTCGCGGCCTGCACGACAGGGCCGATAGCGACGCCGTTTGTGGTCACTGCAACCGGCGATCCAGACCGGACGCCGCTGCCATCCTCCACTCCGCTGCCGGATTCTATGGCAACCCAGGACGCAGAACGATTGAAAATGACGGTTCAGGCCTTCCAGACAGAAACGGCTTCTGCAAAGGCCACTGATCGCGCTGGAGCAGGTCAGCCAACCAGCATCCCGTCTGACCTGCAGCCGATCACCATAGCAAACGCGATCGATCTTGCCCAGGTCGACAGCCTGGAAACCGGGGTGGTGTATGGCGCTTCGTTCAGCAATAACGGCGATTTTGCTGCTGTTCTGACCGAAACTGAAACGATCATCCTGGACCTGCGCGTTCGAAAGATTATGGCATCGATTCTCGGCGATGTGTTTCAACAGATCGCCTATCCGCCGGCCGGTTCGGGATTTGCAGCCGGCACATCTGACGGCCTGCTCCTAATTATGCCGCTCAACGGAAGCGATATCCTGACGGTAGAAGCGCACGATGAAGCCGTTCAAGGGGTCGTCTACTCACCAGACGGGAACCAGCTTCTTACCAGTTCCCTCGATGGTCGCATCCGGATCTGGGATGCAGAAACGGGAGAATTGATGTCCACGATTGAATCTGGAGACGCCTTCGGGGCCTTATTAATACCGGAACAAATCTGGTTTTCCCCGGACGGCAAAAAAGCTGCCGTGTATCTTTACAGCGACTCAACTCTCTGGGTTGGCGATGCTGCCTCCCTGATAAGCGGCTCGCCATCGGGAACGCTCATCCCGTGGCTGGACCACGCCGGCCCGATTGCTACAGTGGAGATCAGCCCGGATTGGCAGCACCTCGCCTGGATGTCACGCGGCACGCTGCAGTTGATGACGACCGCAGGGGAGCGCATCGGTGAGCCGCTCCAGCACGAGGATTGGATCATGCATACTGCCTTTTCGCCTGAGGAGGATTTAATTTTTGTCGCAACTGCGACCTACGATGGGGACCAGGAAACCGGAATCGTACGCGGTTACGATCTCGACAGCGGCGCGACGACTTTTGAAATGAAGGCTCCGGGTTTCATATTCGCCCTTGAAACCTCACCCGGCGCCAAATTCCTGGTCACGGGTCATAGCGCCGGAAACCTGGAGATCTGGAGTTCAGCAACAGGCGAACAGCTGGCAGATATCAAGGGTCACCAGGCCGGAGTCACGGAGATCGGTCTTGTTCCGGATGGGTCACTTGGAGCGTCTATTGACGCGAGCGGGCGCATCCTCATCTGGTCGGTACCGGAAGGTGAGGCATTAAACTCTATTGACCTGCCCGGCCATGATTTTTATCGCATGCACTTCGGCCTCGGTGGGTCCCAGCTGACTGTGATTACTGAAGGGGGCCAGATCCTCATTTATGGAATCCGCCCATGACAAGATACGCCTAATCCTTTAAGTGCCGGGCAATTAGATTGGGAAAATCAGGGGATAACCGTCGAAGTAAACCGAAAAATATTGGAGAAGTAGCCTGCATTCCCGTGATGATATGCGCCGCCCTCTCGCTCAAGGATTTCCAGGTAAAGGACCAGCTGGCCATCAGCGACGAGCAGTTCGGCGATACCGTTACGCCGCCATTCGATCGGATACGTTTTTTCATCGATGACCGGATTACCATCCAGCCGGGTCCAGGTTAATCCGTCCGGGCTGCGCGCTAAGCCCCAGGCTTCGTTACGCCCAACCGATACGTTGCTCTTATACAACATCACAAATCCATCTGAAACCTGGACGACGCGCGGCTGGAAAACCCGAAAAGCATCCCAGTCTCGTGGATTTTCGGAAAATTGGAATACTGGTTCAGGCATTTTTTCCCAACTCAGTCCGTCTGGTGAAGTTGCCATCCCGATCCACCGCCCACCCTGGAGGCGGTCGTCTTCATAACCGGCGAAATACATCCTGTAGCCTTCCCCAACTCGCAAGACGTGCGGCTGGGTAACGCGGGAGCCGTCCCAGTCACCTTTATCACCGGGATCAAGCACTGGCTCAGGATGCAACTGCCATGGACCAGCGAGGCTGCTGGAGAGGGCGATAAGAATGGAGCCGGGTGCTCCGTCGCGCCCTTCAGTGAGTGAATACAGGTACATTGCCCAGCGGCCATCGGGGAGTTGAGCGACTGATGATACAAAAAATGTGAAGCCCCCGAAATCCGCGCTCGCCGAATCTAACATCGGATCTTCTGAAGGCATGTCCCATGTAACGCCATCGTCTGAAACAGCATAACCGACTGCAGACTTCGAGGGCCAGCCGTCGAATCCATTGAAAAACATGTGAAATTGCCCTTCAAAAAACAAAACTACACCGGGTTCGACAGCCCCTGCATACCAATCGCCAGTGGTTCCATGCGTGAATACCGGGATTTCTGAAGATGGTTCAAAGAAAATCGGACTATCTGGATGCGTGCCTGCGCTGGGGGTTGCGGAAGATCCAACACTCGTAACCGTGGGAATTGCCGTTTGACGGGTGCCAGAATCACAGGCAGCGATCAGGACGCTGCAAAAAAGCAGGAATAATATAGAAGGTCTGCTCATCACAGCCCTAGTATATCTCCGAACACTGAACAGACTCACAACGAATGATGCGCCTGGGTTATGATTATTTTGCACGTATAAGAATAGGTTGAGTTCCGACCACCGCATACCACTGCAATGATGATGGATAAACACGAGAAAAGAAAATACATTGGGTTATGGGGCGCTGCGTTCGTGCTCGCATTCCTTTTTGCGTGCTCTGGATCGAACGCGCCCGACAAAACCCAAATTGCAACAAGCCCTATGGTAACCGAAGTGGCGCTGCAACCGACTTCGACAATCACACCCGTCAACGATGACGCGGTCCGCGGGGGCGCAGGGGTTGGGGATTCATACTTCCCTACTCTCGGTAACAGCG
>JBFGQG010000446.1:0-3441 GCA_041564295.1 Anaerolineales bacterium
CAGGCTGACCAAAATGACGGATAATGCGAGGGCCCACCCGCCGGTGAGTGCGACCGGGTATTCATGGCGTTTGTGCGGCATGCTGCCGGGGACGTCCATGAAATCAAATCGCCGCGCGAGCCGGATCGCTATCGGCGATATTATGAGGGCAACAATCGTTGCCAAAAAGATCAGTCGGAATATCGGGATCGTCATAAATAACCGGCAGGAGCTCGCTGAAGAAGATTAGCCCGGCAACAACGACTCGTAGACCGCGAGGGTCCGCCGGTTCACGATGTCGCTCGTGTAGTTCTCTTCAACTCGTTTACGCCCTGCTGCCCCCATTCTACCGCGCAGATCTGCATCCAGCACCAGGCGGTCCAACGCCTTTGCGAGGGCACCGGCATCGCCAGGCGGGACTAGGAGTCCTGTTTCACCATCCACTACAAAATCCTGAGGACCGGGCATGAATGTCGTTACGATCGGCCTGGCGCTCGCCGAAGCTTCCAGGAGGGAAATGGGCAGGCCTTCGGTGTATTTGGTCGGCAAGGTGAAGATATGACACTGGCTGAGTACTTCGTCCATATCACTCCGGAAACCCCACCATTCCACAACACCCTCCGCGTGCCAGGCTTCAAGCCGGCTGCGCGGGATGGCGTTGGGATTCCCGGCGTCCGGTTCTCCGACCAGGACAACGCGCGTTCTGTCCGGCGCGCCCAGCCTGCGCGCTGCTTCGACGAGTTCCTCGACGCCTTTATCCCACAACAGACGTGCGGCCATCATGATGACGGGCAGTCCCTCCGGTTCAGGTCGAACTTTAAAAACATTTGCATCGACCCCAGAACTCTCGATCAATAACGCCCTGGCATCATCTACAAGGCCGTGTTCGATAAAATACGCCCGGTCTGTGCGGTTCTCAAAAATCGTGCGCACATTCGGCGGAAAAAACGCCAATTTGTACAGACGCAGGGCGACCCTTCTTAAAATGCCTGCACGCAGGCCTTCACCTAAAAAAACGTAGCCTCGACCCGTGACCGAATTGACGATCCCACGCACGCCTGCGCGGCGCGCGCCGATTGAGCCGTAAATACACGGCTTAATTGTATTATGGTGGACGATATCCGGTTTTTCACGCCGG
This sequence comes from Anaerolineales bacterium, assembly GCA_041564295.1. Lineage (GTDB taxonomy): Bacteria > Chloroflexota > Anaerolineae > Anaerolineales > JABWBV01 > DATDOR01. The sequence goes on from JBFGQG010000446.1 coordinate 1,118, forward strand.
TAAATCCTGGTCACCTCTCTGATTGCGCTAATTTCCTGCCACGGCGCCAGGGTTTTTCTGCCCAGGTTCCAGGGGATCCAGCGAAGACCTTTCGCCTCGAATCGCTCTGCGTACTCGCCCGGTGGCGCCATCAAAGCGACGTCCCAACCACGCGCCTTTAGGTCCAATGCAAGCGGAAGGCGGTAGTTGAAAAGGTACCAGGCTGTGTTGGAGGAGAGTATGATTTTCATCGGGTTAGCGAGTCAGCGTTTGAGGGATTGTAACAGCGACAGTAGTTTTGGCGCGGTCGTGTGCAGGCTGTAGGACCGGACGACTTTATCTCGCCCTGCCTCGCCCATCCTGTCGCGGAGGCGTGCATCAAGGCGCAGTTTTGTAAGAGCACCGACCCAATCCTCCGTTTTTTCAGCCAGGTAGCCATTAATGCCCTTCTCGACGATCTGTACGTTCACGCCGACAGGACTTGCAACAACCGGCAGCCCGCAGCCCATATATTGAATCAGTTTATAACCGCATTTCCCGCGCTCAAATGGTTCATCGGGTAGCGGCATGATCCCGACATCACACTGCTGGAGAGCTGCGACCTCGGTCTCTTCTTCCCAGGGAACCAGCTCCACCGGGAGGCGGCCGGAAAACGGGTCCGGTGCGCCAATGATCTGAAGCCGTGCATTTTCATCCTCCCCCAGTACGTTTTTCAGCGCTGCTTCAACTGCCTTGAGGTAATTCACCGTGACCGGTGCTCCGATCCATCCGATTCGAAACTGCCCGGATGGCCTTGCATCCTTACGGATCTCGTAACGGTCCGTATCGATCACAGTCGGAAGGATCTCAACCCGGCGAGCGCCCGATCGGCGGGCGTAACCTGCGAGATATTCGTTTCCACAAATGACCAGCGCAGCTCCCCGCATGACCCGGGCGATCTTGCCGCCAAGCCAGTATCGGACAAGCGGACTGGGATGCATATCGTACCGGTGGAATGCGGCATCATCGTAATCCGCGACGTAAGGCGTCTTCAGGAAATACTGTGCGACAGCCGGTACGAACGGCAGGAACTCTTTTTCAACCCAGATCAAGTCATAGCGGCGCGCATTAAGAAGTGCGCGCACCCTTCGCAGGTAGGCCTCGAGAAGAAAACCAGGCCGTTGCGGCTCACGTCTATATAACCGCCGGATATGTTCATCTGCCAGGAGGGGTGCAACGGTTACCTCAATCCCATTTTCATTCAAAAAAGGCAGGAACTGGTAGAAACGCATACGGCTCGTGGAGCCTAAAGGCCCGTAGCGCGAGAGCAGTAGAATCTGCACTTTAGGGACCTCCCTGCCGGTTGGATTTCTGCTCCCGCGCGAATTTACGCGCGGCTGCGCCCTGGATATAGGGCAGGAAAAAGCCGCGCTCGAGCGCTGCAAGAAGTTGATTCACTGGAGCCGTTCGACTGGCCTGGATTCTGCTTCGTTTGCGCAGTGCGCGTGGAAGCCCAAGCAGCGCCTGCCATTTGGCTTTTAAGATGGCTCCGGGCTGGCCTTTCATGCTGATGTACAGGATAAAAAACAGGTTGGCGAGAAGGTGTTGGAACAAATACCGCCAGACGAGCGGTGCAGGCATGTTCTGCACCCAGCACCAGACCCAATTACGGTGCCCGTTAATTACAGCAAAGTCGCTCCCCTTTCCGGTCGTGTGAGAGCCCTTATGATAGACCACGGCATCCGGCAGATAGAGGCAGCGGTGACCCACAAGCCGCAGGCGAAAAGCCAGGTCGATATCTTCATGGTAAGAAAAAAAATCCTCGTCGAAACCGCCGGCAGCTTCAAATGCGGACCGCCGAATGGCAGCTGCCGCGCCTTGCGGGGAAAACACTTCGCGCACTTCAGAATCTGCCATATAAGCCGGATAACGATGCTGCCTGTTCCAGACCGCACCGCTCACGTGGAGTGCGTCGCCTGTGCCGTCGATGCGTTCCGGCGTGTCCACCATCAGCAATCGAGACGCAAACATGGCGACCTGCGGGTACCGCCTCGTCGCCCGATCCAGAACGTCCAACCAATCCGGCTCCGGAAACGCATCGTTGTTCAACAACACCAGCCACTCACCGCGCGCAGATTTCGCAGCGAGATTGTTCCCTGCTGCAAAACCCAGGTTGACTGGAGATTCGATCAACACGACCTCAGAATAATTCGACCGGATATACGCTGCGGATTCATCACCGGAACCGTTGTCCAGCAAGATGATTTCAAAATCCCTGTATTCCAGGTTCTGAAGCGCTTCTAAACAACGCGGCAGTACATCCCGGCCGTTCCAGCTGACGATCAAAATAGAAAATTTCGGATCAG
>JBFGQG010000447.1:0-3439 GCA_041564295.1 Anaerolineales bacterium
CCCGGTAATAAGGATCTGAATGGGCCGTTGCCAGGTCGCCGTAAGTTACCGACTCCCAGATCTGACCGGTGTCCAGGTTCCTTACCGTCACCGGCTGCAGGTGCAGCACCTGCCCGCTCGAACCCATGATCCGTCCAACCAGCACGCCCCAGCCTTCCGGCGGGGCAATCCAGAGCTCAGGATTAAAGGTGGTGACGAAGTTATTGCTGCCTAATCGCACTTCAAAATGCAGATGCGGGCCGGTCGTGAAACCAGTATCGCCGACAGCGCCTAAAACCTGGCCTGTCTCCAGACGCTGCCCCCGGATGACGTCCAGGCGCGACAAGTGTGCATACAGCGTATACAGCGTTTCGCCATCGAATCCGAAGTCGTGCCGGAGCACCACCGCCAATCCGTACGGATCGTCTAGCCCCACTCCACCAGTGACAAGGCCATAATCCGCCCAGACCACTTTTCCAGGCCCAGCAGCAAGCACCGGCGTTCCCTCCGGCGCTCCGATGTCGACGCCGGAATGGACAGAGTTCTCAAAGAATACGCCGCCGTAACGATAGCTCCCGTTCGGCCAGTTGACCTCGTTCGCGGCGATCGGACGGATGAAGTAGAAATGGTCATTTTCCGTCGGTGCCCATGGAACCGGGTAGAGCGGGGGTCGCCAGGCCGATTGCGGCGGGGCTCCCGGGGATGAGAATTCAAAACGGATCGGCGGCAAGGTCGCCGTCGGCTCGAGTCCCGGCGCTGCGGTTTCGGCCTCGACGACCGCCGGCGTTTCAACCAGCACAGGCGTCTCGGCCGCTTGATCTTCCGGAAGACTTGAAACGCGTTCGACGGGCACGACAAGGCTGCATGCACCGGTCATAAATACCAGGACCAGGAGAAAAATGAGCTGTACAGTACGATAATTCATTTATCTTGAGCGGGACCTCTCCGGCGCGGCTGGACTACGATTCCTGGAATGGCCGCAACAGCGCTTCACTTTCAGACCAGAGGCGGACCGCATCCGCTTCATTATAGCTGGCTCGCGCAGAAGGAACGGGCTTTTCATCGATAAAATACTTTCCACTGATGTCCTCCACTTCCAGCGAAGATGCCAGGTAGACGATCGTCCGCGCGCCGTGCTCGGGGGTCCTTGAATTCCTGAGGATGATTTTCTGTCCCAGGCGGACGAGCGCGTTGTTATTTGTCGCGATGTTTGTCTGGACAAGCCCGGGGTGCATGGCGTTGACCGTCACACCGGAACCTTCCAGCCGCCTGGCGAGTTCATATGTAAACAGCATGTTCGCAAGCTTGGACTGGCTGTAGGCCTTCATGAAACCATAACTGCGTTTTAACTGCAGATCGTCGAAGTGCATTTTTCCGTTGAACTGCGCCGAAGAGGAGACGTTGATGATCCGGGCAGGTGCGCTTGAACGGAGATGGTCCAGCAGCAGGTTCGTCAGGAAAAAGCCAGAGAGGTGGTTCAAGGCTAACGTCAACTCAAATCCGTCCGCGCTTTCCTCCCGGAAAAAATGGATCGCTCCAACATTGTTGATCAATACATGTATCTGCGGAAAATGGGCCGTAGCGTCCTTTGCAACCTGGCGCACATGCGCCATTGATGAAAGGTTCGCACAGAGATAATGCACGTCTTTATTCCCGGTGACCTGTTGTATTTCATCCGCAACTCGTGAGCATTTGTCCGGATTTCGGCTGATTCCCAGCACGCGGGCGCCCATCCTGGCTAGCTCTTCAGCGGCCGCGCGCCCGATTCCGCCAGTAGCGCCGGTGATGAGGACGTTCTTACCTTTCATTTTCTAAATTACTTTTCCTTTGCATAGATGCCGATGTGGTTTCCGACCACGCGTTCCCACCCCGGGATGTTCCGGTCGATCGGATTGTTGACGACATCCGCGCTGCCCAATAGCCCCTGCCTGACAAGAGTAGACGAACCGCCGCCGTCCAGGTTCATCGCGTCGAAAGCGTTGTAAAACATGAGAATCTCTGCAAGTTCCTTCAATGTAACGCCTTCACTGTAACCGGGCTGGCGCCCGTCTACAACAACGAGGATCAGAACTTTCTCGGACTGACTTAGCCCTACCGCCGTGCGTGGCTGCAGCGTATCGTCTTCGCCGGCAACGATTTTCCCGTTGCGCACCAGCATCTCTGTTCCGGATATGGCGTTGTACAGGTTGCCGAACGGGCGGTTGAATCGGGCCGTATTGCCGCTCGTCATATACAGAGTCGGGGCATCAGAATGAGGATCAGAATAAGCGGTCCCTTCCGAAGCGGAAAACCCGATCGAGTCGACTGGATCGCCTTTGTGCGGGTAATATCGCAGCATTGAGAAAGACGACCATGGTTCGAAAGGTGCGCCGTTTACCGCTACCTGAAGGCCGAAGTTGTCCAGGAAATCGGACGTTTTCAGCCCGGTGAGGGGCAGTACAGTCTCAGGATCGCCAGGCGTGACGAGGAGACGGATTCCTTCCGCTTTCAAATCGACGGAAACGACGTGGATTACGAGATCGCGCGGTGTCGAACGGACGTCGCGCGTGTAGACAACGCCATTGAACCAGGTTTCTGTTTTGGAGGCAGGTTGCGGTCGGACGTACTGCCAGGCGAACGTCAGTGCAAAGAAAATCAGCGGGAGCGCGATGACTCCCGCAGCGAAGCCGCAGGTCAGTTTTCGCTTTTTCATAAGAAAACCCGGTCGGGAATATTGACGTCATTCAATCCAGACTGCACTAGACGACGCCCTCTTCCTCCTGGCGCATTTTTTGGAACGCTGCAATTGCCACTTCCAGCATTTTCAAGTCCGGTTCGCGCGTGGTGAGGTGCTGCAGCGCGAGGTTCGGCCTGATCATAAACTGCACCAGGCGGCTGTCGAGATGAGCCGCTGTCCAGCGGATATATTCATAAGAAAGAGCGGCCAGGACCGGGATCAACAGGACCCGGCTGACCAGACGCCAGATCAGCGGGAGGGGTCCGAGTAAAGTGAACAGCAGCACGGACAGCAGCACGAGGGTCAGCAAGAAGGCCGTGCCGCAGCGGGGATGCTCGATCGAATGTCCGGCAACGATTTCCGGGGTCAGCTCATCCCCGGCCTCGAAGGCATTAATGGTCTTATGCTCTGCGCCGTGATACCCGAAGACGCGCTTAACATCTTCCATTCTGCCTATCAGCGAGACATATCCGACCAGGATCAGCAGCCGGACAATGCCTTCCAGCAGGTTTCCCACCCATGGTGACCATAAGCCGGATACAGGCTGGGCGGTCAGGGAAAAACTGCCCGGGTTGCTGCCTGATAACCACTCGATTCCGTAGACGACGCCTGCCGGTAACAGGAAAAACAGACCGACGCCAAACATCAAGGAGAGGGCCAGTGTCAGATAGAGCGCCGGCCCCTCAATTTTTTCGTCTTCACCGGTCTGTAAGTTGGCTGAAATCGTCAACGCGCGCATACCCA
>JBFGQG010000448.1:0-3438 GCA_041564295.1 Anaerolineales bacterium
ACCAGATTTGGGACAGCGTCCCAAAACGTTTTGGATTGACTTCCAAAACGTTTTGGAATAGAATTGGAATCGGACTGCAAGACAAAGACGACCATCCTCTCAAAGGAGGCCTGCTTGGCAGTTACGATCAAGGATATTGCGAAAAAAGTGGGGAGATCGGTTACGACCGTTTCGCGTGCGCATAACGGTTATGATGATGTTAGTGCTGCAACCCGTGAGCTGATTGAAAAAACAGCCCGGGAACTCGGTTACACGCCCAACACCTACGCCCAACGACTCCAAAAACAGCGTTCTGATACGATCGGCTTCATCATCCCGACGTTCGGACCGCGCTTTTCAGATCCTTTCTTCTCCGAATTTATTGCAGGCATCGGCAATAAGGCCAGCCAGTTAGGCTTCGACGTCCTCGTTTCGACCTGCGCACCCGGAGAAGAAGAAATGAACGTCTACCGGTCAAAAGTTGAGGGTAAACGCGTGGATGGCCTGATCATCATCCGGACTCGTCAGCAGGACCCGCGCATCCAATACCTCGTACAAAGGGGGTTTCCATTTGTTTCATTTGGACGCACACGCGACAATTTTGATTTCCCATATGTGGATGAAGACAGTTTCTACGGTATGAAGCTGGTCGTCGATCATCTCTGCGGGCAGGGGCACCGGCGAATTGCCTGCATCGCTCCTCCGTCGGACTTCAATTTCGGCGTTGACAGGCTGGAAGGTTTTATCGAAGGGATCCGTGAGACTGGCCTGTCTCACCATCCCAAATTGATCAAAATTGGCGATCTGACCCAGCGCGATGGCTATCGCTGCACGTCAGAACTGCTGGACATCTCTGAGCCGCCTACGGCGATTGTTGCCTGTAACGATCTGATGGCATTTGGCGCACTTCGGGCGGTGCGTGAACGTGGGTTGGAGGTCGGTAGAGACATTGCCGTCACCGGTTTTGATGATATCCCGATGGCCGAACACGCCGATCCCCCGCTGACAACCGTCCACCAACCGATATATCAAATCGGGACGATGGTCTGTGACATGCTGATCGACCTTATCGTCAATTCTCGTCTCGAAAATTCACAAATCGTCTTGAAACCCAGGCTCATTATCAGGCAATCAAGCCACCCGACCGTTTGAAACTTCCAGGAGGCAGGTATTGAACAATTCGGATCCGGATATCCCTATACCAGGAACAAGTTAAAACCGATTGAATAAGGAGAATTCGCAATGAAAAAGCAAGCTTTACTAATTTTCATGCTCATCTTACTGAGCTTCACGATTGGCGCCTGCACACCGGCAACGGTGGTTGAAACAGTCGTCGTTACGGAAAAGCAAATCGTCACGGAAGAAGTCCAGGTGGTCGTGACCGAACAGGTCATCGTAACCGAAGTTGTCGAGATCCCTGTTGACCAGGGAGACAGGACGGTCGTTGAATTCTGGACTACTGACAACGAAGAGCCTCGCGTCGATATGTATGAGGCCGTCGCCGCAAGGTTCATGGACGCCCATCCGGAAATCGACGTCCGGATCGTCCCGATTGAAGAGGCCGGCGTTTCCCAGCGGATCGCAACCGCTCTTGCAGCCAACCGGCTGCCGGATATAGTCCGCATGGGTATTGAACGGGTCTCCTCCTTCGCTGCAGACGGCATCCTGGACCAGGATGCGGCAACGGCGGTTATCAACAGCGTCGGCATCGACGACTTCCGGACCGGACCGCTGTCAATGGTGACCGACCCCGCAACCGGAAAATATGCCGCCGTTCCCTTTGATGGCTGGATCCAGGCGATCTGGTACCGCACCGATGTATTCGACACCCTGGGCCTTGCCGCTCCGACGTCATGGGATACGATCAACGCTGCCTGTGACGTGCTGCCCGGCACCGGGAACTTACTCTACGGCATGACCCTGGCCACCGATCCCGGTCAGAACTATCCGCACCAGGTTTTCGAACAGGTCGCTATTTCGAACAATGCCTGGCCGTTTGATTCAGAAGGAAACGTCACCATGAACACGCCCGAGATGGTCGAAGCGCTGCGCTTTTACACGGGCCTTCAGCGCTGCGCGACTCCGGGACCGCAGTACTGGCGTGGTGCGCGCGAGGACTACCAATATGACCTGTCTGGCATGTTCTTCTACAGCACGTACATCATGGACGATCTTGTTGACGGTTCCGGCCTAGAGGCCGGCGGCAATGTGGATATCGCTGTTGAAGACCTCGCTTTGAAGACCGGTTTCGCTTCTGAAATGGCCGGTCCGAATGGTTCTGCAACGTACGGGCAGCTGGTTACGCTTGGTATCATGCAGGGCGCAGCTCCGGAAGCCCAGATGGTTGTCGAATACTTCCTGACGGAAGGTTATATCGACATCCTCTCCCTGGCGCCGTTCGGCAAAGTGCCTGTGTTGGAAAGCGCAGTGGATGGGTGGAGCGGCCTTGGTGATTACTTCGATTACTACTCAGACGAAACCCTGTCGCAGATTGCGAACGGCTACGAATCAATGCAGCGCTGGCTCTTCCGCCCGGACTACGGCCCGACGGAACGAGCAGTTGTCGGAGATATCGAAGGCCGCTTGCTGATCTCGCAGGTCCTGAGCAATATTGCCCTGGAAGGCACAATGACGCCTGAAACTGGAGCAGAATGGCTGCAGGAGCAGGTAGAAGCCTTGCTTGCTGAACGCTCACAATAGCTCAGATCGGGGACGCATCCAGGTTCGGATGCGTCCCCGGTTTTTTTGAAGGGGGTCCATCCGGGTCGATCCAGGACTTGTTTCTTTCACTTCCCTGAAACTGAGGAGGAACAATGACGGCTGCATCAAAATTACCCATTGACAGGAAGCCGAAAGCCGGCGCGTCGATGCAAGAAAGAGAAGCCCGGCTAGCATGGACGCTGATTTCTCCGACAGCCTTGATTGTGTTCGGCATTGTACTGTTCCCTGCTTTTTTCAGTATCTACATCAGTTTTCATGACGTCGGCCTGAACAATCTCGGTGATGTCTTCACAGCCCCATTTGTGGGTTTGGACAATTACCGCAAAGTCTTCAATGATTTTGCGTTCAAATTCCAGGGTCTCGACAGCTGGGGTGCAGCGGTGACGAGCGTCGTCTATTCCCTCACTTCAACAGCTTTGACTATCATCGTCGGGTTGATCGCAGCCATGCTGCTCAACCGCCGTTTCCGGGCGAGGGGCCTTGCTCGCGCGATCTTTTTATTCCCTTACGTCGCCCCGATTGTCAGCGTCGCCTTCGTTTGGCGATGGATCCTGGACCCACGACCGTCCGGTGTGCTGAATGACGTAATGATGGCGCTTGGTTTTATTGACCTTCCGAAAGCTTACCTGGCCACGCGCGGCCTGGCTCTTGTGCTCGTTATTGTGTTCCAGGCCTGGCGTTATTTTCCATTTGCCATGCTCATGATCCTGGCACGGCTGCAGGCGATCGACAGCACCC
>JBFGQG010000449.1:0-3432 GCA_041564295.1 Anaerolineales bacterium
ATCCGGATGAGGGTCGAATTCGATCCCCAGGATTTCCGAGTACCAGTCTGCGAGTTCGCGCGCCTGGTTGCTGTATAAAAACACGCCGCCGATTCCTTTTACTTCAGCCATGAGGCTCCTTTTGAAATGACGAAACTCAAAACATGAAAGTTTGAAAATCGTCGAAGGTCTTTCTTCTTTGCTGGTTAATCCTTTTTGCTACATGCGTTAAGCGGTCGATCTGCCGATCAGGCCGGGGGAGATGACGTCAAAATGAAAAATAAGATGAAAGCAGTGCACAAAACCCGGACGGTAAAAATGATCCAGGCCAAACGCGGGCGAATAGGTTCGACTCCCTCATCGACCAGGCGCTGTGCGCGATACATCCCGTTACCGATGAGTGCACTGGTCCAGGCAAACCACATTGCGACCGGTAAGCAGGCCAGTACCGTTCCGGTGAATAGCGGGAAAGCCAGGTTGAAATAATCCAGTAAGACTGGTCTTCGATGAATTCTGATCCATGCGGAGGCCGAATCCGATGTCCAATGCGGCAGTATGAAAACGTGACAAAGTTCTCATTCACTTCTCCTGGTAAAACTGCGGGGATATCCATTGAATTATAAATGGAGTGAAAATGCAGGCCGGGATGTTATTTGCTGAAATGCAAACTTGCTTGCGCTGGCCGTCTTGAAGCAGGATGGCTCATGACTCGGGTCGCGAAGCAGCCGAAAAACGATTTTTGCAGGGAAATATGCGCATTTGGTACCGATTAACCGTTATTCCGGCTGTTCGATCTCTCAGTACGCTTTATAATTTTTGACATGATTCCTGTACAGTTAAAGATTTCCGGATTCTTATCTTATCGTGACGAAGTCACAGTCGATTTTACCAGCTTTGACCTGGCCTGTATTGCCGGGGCGAACGGAGCGGGGAAGTCCAGCTTGCTGGATGCCATCACGTATGCACTTTTCGGAAAAGCCCGAAAAACGGACGAAACCCTCATCAACCTGCAATCGAATACGGCTTTTGTCGAGTTGATCTTCAGTTATGAAACGAACCTGTATCGAATTCAGCGCACCAACCCGCGCGGGAAAACGACCTTGCTGGAGTTCCAGATTTCGCTTCCGGAATCCGAAGGCCAGGCGGACGGCGCGCCGTCCTGGAAAGTGCTGACCGAACGCACGGTTCGTGATACGCAGAATAAGATCGAAGAAACGCTGCGTCTCGATTACGAAACATTCATCAACGCCGCGTTCTTCTTGCAGGGTAAAGCCGATCACTTCACACAGCAAACGCCTTCCAGGCGCAAAGCCATCCTCGGAAGCATATTGGGGTTGGATGCCTGGGAGACGTATCGTTTCAATGCGGCAAACAGTCGGCGGGGTGTTGAAAGCGAGGTGCGCGGGATTGACGGGAGATTAGTGGAAATCAATGGAGAACTTTCGCAGGAAAGAGAACGGTTGCAGCAGCTGAAAGAATTGAATGCTGAGCTTGAGCGATTATCGTCGGTCCGATCGGCGCAGCAAGCGGTCCTGGAAACTGCCCGTAAAATGCATAACCGTGTAGATGAGCAAAAACGATTGATTGAAAACCTTTCAAGCCAGGTTGAGACGACCCGGAACAGGCTCGCGCAGTTGGACCAGCGGCAGCTTCAGAGATCGGATGAACGGGCACAGTATGCCGAGATCCGCAAAAGAGAAAATGAGATCCGGGAAAATTACAAAGCTCTCCAGGGAATGCGCCAACGGCTTGCAGAATGGGATGTCGCCTCACGTGAACATGCAGAAAGGCGACAGGCGCCGCTTGTTGAAATTGAGAAAACAAGGGGCGTTCTCAAGGCGGAAAAGGAAGACCTCGAGAAAAAGGAAGCAGATTACGCCACGGTTTGCGAAGAACAGGTTGGTGTGAACGGCAGGATCGAATTGCTCGAAGGACAGCTGAAGCAAATCCAGGATATGCTGGAAACTCGAGGGGCTGTTGATCAAGAGATGCAGGCAGCGCGCGAGAAACTGGCGTCTGCGCAGGCCGAAAACCCAAGATTGCGCGATGAAATGGAAGACCTCCGCCAGCGGATCGACCAGCTCGAAGCGACGGAGGTTGATGCGGCATTTTGCCCGGTGTGCGGGCAGCCTTTGTCCCCGGAACAGCGCATCCAGCTCATTGAGGATTTAACAAACGAAGGCACACGCAAAGGGGATCAATACAGGGCGAACGTAAAGCTCTTAAAGGAGAGAGACGAACTCGTCGGCAACCTCCAGCGGCAGTTGTTGTCATTTCGTGATGCCGAGGCAAACGAGCGCCGGTTGTCAGCAGAACTGATCCAGCTCCAGGGGCGTCTGGCGTCCATTGAAGAAATAAAAGGAGAGTGGGAGCAAAACGGTCAAACGCGGATGAATGAAATCAAGACCCAACTTGCGGATGAGAGCTTCGCACCTCAAGCAAGGGAAATGCTGGCCGAGATAGATGCGGAATTAAAAGCGACGGGCTACGACCCCGCCGAGCATGAGCGTGTACGGAAATCCGTGGCTGAGGCAGCTGCTGTTGAAGAAGACCTGCGCATTCTGGAAAGGGCGGGCGCTGCGCTGGAACCGCTGGAACGCGAGCTAGCAGAGATCGAAAAAGAATGGTCGGCTGCGGGTGAGGAATTGAAGAACCAGGAGAAGGCGCATCTGGATGCCGTGGCGGTTTTAGCCGAACTGCAAACTGACGCGCCGGACCTTGTAGAAGCCCAGCAGGAATTATTGAACCTGCAGGAGCAGGAAAACCAGCTACGCATGAAAGTCGGCTCGGCGCAGCAGAACGTGGATGTGCTGGAGAGTCTGCGTGAGCGCAAAGCGGATCTGGAAGCGGAGCGCGAAGAACGCTCACAGAAAATCGGGCATTACCAACGGCTGGAGCGTGCCTTCGGTAAGGACGGGGTGCCGGCGCTGCTGATTGAACAGGCATTACCACAAATCGAAACCAGGGCGAACGAATTGTTAGAGCGATTGAGTGGAGGAGAGATGTCGGTCCGCTTCCAGACCCAGCGAGAATTGAAATCCCGAGATGACATGCGCGAGACCCTTGACATCACAATCAGTGACGGCGCAGGAATGCGGGATTATGAAATGTACTCCGGGGGGGAGGCATTTCGCGTCAATTTTGCGATCCGCCTGGCGCTTTCGGACGTCCTGGCGCATCGTGCAGGCGCTCGGCTCCAGACGCTAGTGATCGACGAAGGTTTCGGTTCGCAGGACGAAACCGGGCGTCAGCGTCTGGTTGAGGCTATCAATGTTGTGCGTGAAGATTTCGCAAAAGTACTCGTCATCACCCATATCGAATCGTTAAAAGATGCCTTTCCGACACGCATTGAAGTGACGAAGACGTTGAACGGGTCTACGATCAATATCGTGAACTGACGGATGGTATTTTTAAAAAAGAAACGGACCTTCGCAAGGCTTAAGCCTTGCGAAG
>JBFGQG010000450.1:0-3425 GCA_041564295.1 Anaerolineales bacterium
ACACGAAAAATTGCCCGGTGTTAAACCGGGCAATTTTAATTTCATGTCTTTGAAATTAGCAATTAATCTTACAAATCATCAGTTCAACAACCGAAGCACTGAATTAGCCGCCCAGGCAAACAGCGGCGCAGCGAAAATTGTCAGGACTACGGTGCCCACAGCGCTCAGGCCGGCGGTCCAGCCCAGCCAGCGTTCGCGATGCACCTCAGGGTCCCCATCCTGCATATACATGATGATGACAATGCGTAGGTAGTAGAAAGCCGAGACCAGCGAAGTCAGAGCGCCGATCACAGCCAGGCCAGTGTAACCACCTTCCAGCGCTGTGCGGAACAGGTACAGCTTTCCTGCAAAACCCAGCGTTGGGGGTAAACCGGTAAAAGAAAGCATGAAAACGGTCATCGCAGCTGCCAGCACCGGGTATTTCCGTCCGAGGCCGGCATAATCATCCAGGTTAAGACCTTTGTGCAGGCCGTCTTCTCCATCCTGGGTGTTCTCCAGCGAAATGACCACAGCCCAGACACCGAAACTCGTCACAGCAAAGGCCAGCAGGTAAAAGAGCGTCGACGCAACAGTGTCCGGCGCCACATTGCCCTGCGCATATGGCACCAGCGCCATCAGGATGAACCCTGCGTGCGAGATACTCGAATAAGCGAGCATCCGTTTTATGTTGCGCTGAGAAATCGCCAGCACGTTGCCGACGATCATCGTCAAGGCTGCAAGTACCCACAGGATATTTGTCAGCTCCGGAACGACCGAGTAACCGTCGCTGAATGCCGTCACAAATATACGAACAAGCGCTGCAAAACCACCCACTTTCGCGCCGACGGCCATGAATGCCGTTACAGAGGAAGGCGCACCCTGGTACACATCCGGCGTCCACATGTGGAATGGGACCGCGCCGACTTTAAAGCCCAGCCCCACCAGGAGTAATCCACCTCCGATGGTGAAGAGCGTGGCATTGAACACGGGCTGGCGCACAGCCTCTGCGATCGCGCTGAGCTGCGTGGAGCTGGTAGCGCCATACACAAATGCAATGCCGTATACCATGAATGCCGATGAAAACGCGCCGATCAGAAAATATTTGAGCGCAGATTCTTCAGAATCAGAACGCGGTCGGGCAAAACCGGCCAGGATATACAACGGAATGGAAAACAACTCGAGCGCTAAAAAGACGACAATCAGGTCCGAAGCAGAGCCCATCAACATCATACCGCTGATGGAATACAACATGAGCGTGAAGTATTCCCCGCGATCAATCTTCATCCGGCTGACGTAATCGTACGACAACACCGTCGCAACAACCCCACTCGCGAGCAGAAGGACGTTTACGAAAACGGAAAATCCGTCCAGGTATATCATTCCACCGAAACCCGTGCGCACTTCGCCGCTCATCAAAACGGTGACCACCAGCGTCACAACCAGACCCAGGCCCGTGAGGACTGCCGTCACGGATTTCTTCTGTATAAACAGGTCCGCGATCACCAGTGCGCTGGCCCAGCTCACCAGGACGATGACCGGTAAGATAGAAAGCAGATCAGAAGGGTTCATAACCTCCCCTTACCAGATTCCGGCGACAGAAACGGTCTCATAAATCGCTACCAGCTTCCCTACCGCGGGCGCCATCAGGTCGAAGAAAGGCTTTGGGTAGAGGCCAATCCAGAAGATGAAGACCAGGAGCGGCGCCAATGTCGCTATTTCGCGCCAGTTCAGGTCTTTCAGCGTCTGGTTTTCTTCCTTGTCCACCGGCCCGAGGAACATTTTCTGGAACATGTAAAGCATGTAGATCGCCGCCAGGATCACACCGACAGCTGCAAATCCTGTCAGCACATACGCACTGAACGTTGCATTGAGCGCTTCCGAACCGAAAGCCCCAAGCAGGATCGTAAACTCGCCCACAAAGCCGTTCAATCCGGGCAGCCCCATCGAAGAAAGCGCCACGATCAAGGAAAGCACGGCATAAACCGGCATTACTTTCCAAAGGCCGCCAAATGCTTCCATATCACGTGTATGCCGGCGCTCATAAATCATTCCGACGAGTAAAAAGAGTGCGCCCGTGCTCAGGCCATGGTTGATCATTTGCAGGATGCCGCCCTGGATGCCCTGTGGGTTTAGCGCGAACAGTCCCAGCATCACGAAACCAAGGTGGCTGACCGATGAATAGGCAACCAACTTTTTAATGTCTTTCTGCGCATAAGAAACGGCAGCGCCGTAAAGGATGCCGATCACTGCCAGCACACCCATGAGCGGCGCGAGGCGCATCGAGGCCTCCGGGAACATCGGGAGATTGAAACGGACAAAACCGTAGGTGCCCATCTTCAGCAAGACGCCCGCCAGGATTACAGAACCCGCTGTCGGAGCCTCGACGTGAGCGTCAGGAAGCCAGGAATGCAGCGGCCACATCGGAACTTTGATTGCGAATGCTGCAGCAAAGGCCAGGAACAGCCAGACCTGGACGTCTCCCGGGATATTGCCCTGCGCGATCAGGTCTGGCACATAGAATGAGCCGCCTTCGATCCCCAGCCAGAGGATGGCAAGCAGCATCAAGATCGAGCCCGCCATCGTGTACAGGAAAAACTTGATCGCAGCATAACGCCGGCGTGGTCCACCCCAGATTCCGATCAGGAAATACATCGGGACGAGTGTGAATTCCCAGAACACATAGAAAAGGAACAGGTCTAATGAAACGAAAACGCCCGTCATCCCGACCTCGAGTAAAAGAAAGAAGATCATGAAATCTTTTACACGGTCTTCAACCGCAGTCCAGGTCGACAGGATCGAAATCGGGGTCAGGAATGTCGTCAGCAAGATGAGCAGGATCGAAAGACCATCGACGCCCATGGCGAAACGGATTTTCCAACCCGCAACCTGGATCCAGTCTAAATCGACGACCCCCTGCAGGTCTGCATTGCCGGCATTGAACTGCGCCAGCATGACCAGCGAGATCGCAAGAGTCACCAGCGAGGTCCCTAATGCGACCCAGCGCAGCAGGTTTTTCTTCTCCTGGGAGATAAACAACAGCACAAGGACCCCGACCAGGGGGAAGAATGTGATGAGAGGTAGCAGCACTTGATTCATTTGTTTTCCTCAATCTTCATCATCGGAAGATGATGTAACTCATAATTGCAACAACACCCAGGAAGACCATGAGGGCGTAATTCCGGGCAAAACCGGACTGTAAACGGCTGAGGATACGGGAGAACCCGGTCGTGCCGTCAGCCAGCCACTGTGAGACCCGGTCGACGAATCCGAGGTCGACATTGACAGCCAGGCCGATCGCAATTCCGCGGAAACCGGCCGCAATCACGCGGTCGTGGAACCAGTCGTGCCAGAAGTCCCAATCGACCCGGTCAGCCAGGAAGGCAGAGAACCGCTGGAAAGGACGAATAATGATCAGGCCGTAAAATTCATCCACCCACCATTTGGCG
>JBFGQG010000451.1:0-3418 GCA_041564295.1 Anaerolineales bacterium
CGCGTCGACGCGCCGCAGGGCTCATATACCGAGGCAGCCCTGGTATATTTCCCTGACCTCGACCTGTTGCTCACAACTCCTGTCCTGACGCAAAATTCTGTCTGCCCGCTGCCGTGATCAAGCCCGCCAGTACCCACAGGTTCGGCATGGCAAATGAATCCGTCGAAAAGGCAACGAGCATTGCAGCCAGGAATCCCAAAACACCTGCCCGGCCGACCATGTAATATGTCTCATCGGGGTCTTTTCGCCACCACAAGGCCAGAGCCTCCCCGAATATCTGAATCAAAAATACGCCGAAAAACACGAAACCAACAGCTCCCGTCTCCGCAAGGACTCGGACGAACAGGTTTTTCGGTGTGACCAGTTCATCGGCGCCTTTTTCCGGCACGATCAGCTCAAGGATTTCCGGATAGCGGTACAGTTTGACCACCGGCAGATGGTCTTCCAGGTACAGGGCGAAATTTCCCAGGCCGATGCCGAATACAGGATGTTCCTCGAACATTTGCGCGGCTGCTTCCCAGTAGATGAAACGTTGCCCGAAGGCGATGTAGGTCCAGTAATTACCAGCAGCCTCTTCGTCAGACCAATATCGCCACAAACGGGAAAAATACCTGTTGTTGGCGCTGGCAGAAAAGACCACCGCCCCAAGGATGACTGCTACAGCTGCGAAGAGCCCGGCTCTCTGCCAGAATTTCCCGGCGGAGAGGGTCCGCAAAAGCGGGTTCTTACTATCGATATCCCTCTGGGTACCAATTAACATCGTGATACCGAGCAGGAGGAAAAGGATGACCAGCCCGGTCCTTGAAAATGTCAGCACCATGATCCCTGTCGCCCACAACAGCATAATGTCTTCGACAATCAGGAAGTTGATACGCCAATTGAAAAATGACCGCCTGCGAATGACCGACGTCATTAACCATGGTAGAACAAGGATGCTGAGTTGTTCTGCGAACCAGCTGGGTTCGTAAGCCAGGCCGGTTACGCGCCTTCTCTGTAAATTGCGGGTGGAAATTAAATGGTGGATCTCATTTAGTCGGTCAAAAACGGGTTTCCAGAAATCGGGATTACTCCTGATATTCAGCACATACAGACTCTGTAGGCTCGACCAGAGCAGCGCGATTCCGAATCCGACGAGCAGCCATCGAACTGTAAAAATCAGGTCTTCCCGTGTGCGCGGCACCATGGATACGACAAGATAAAAAGTAACGCCTAATCCAAGCGTCAGCAGGTTGCGTATCAAACGGTCGACGGAGGTAACGCCGCGGAAATCCGGCACGGGTCGGACCGCTGCCAGAGCCGAACTTACCAGGGCGACGAGGATAAAAATTACGAGGGGAAGGAAACTGCGCGGGAGCCGGTCACGATAGATCTGCCGGCCCAGGACCAGAACAAGCAGCATTACGAGCGGATAAATCGCCATAGGACGCACGGTTGCCGTACCACCGATCGCCGCAGGCAAATAGGGGAAACTCGTCACCGGCAGGCTGACAAGGAAAAAGACCCATAGGATCCGCACCCAGCGGTTCGAAAAGGCCGAATTATCCGCTGGCTTCATCCGCTCTCCGTGCCGCGACCAGGATCAATTGGATGGTGAGCCATAAAAGGACGGCGGTTGGTCCACCTGCAATTGCCAGGCTGCCGCGCTCATAATGACGCTCGACCTGGATACTCGCATTTGCCGGTGTTTCCACCGATAGATATACGGAAAGCCCTGCAGATGCCGCTTTTTCAGACAGCCATTCCTGTTCAAGCTCCCGGTAATGCGCCAGCAGCCCGGCCCGATACTCTTCCTTTGATTTGCGCGCATCTTCGACAGCGTCCAAAACCGCCGCACCCCATACTTGAAACGTATCAGCAGGACCGTCCCGACCGGGAAAGTCGTTCTGTATGACAATGCCCAGACCCGGGTAGCGATTGATCCGCTCGGCGAGCACAGCAGCGCGAGCGACGTGCACTCCTCCAGCCCCATCATCAGAAATAGAAGCGTCCCATTCCTCAAAATCGGTCCGGAATAAAGCAAGTAAGGCAATATCCGCATCTGCCCGCCCGATCTCCCTGGCAAGTTCGTTCAACCGCCTGTCCAGGCGATTGAATGCTGCCGCGTGCTCGAGTGCCTCCGTCGCTTCAGCCTGGAGAACGTCCCGCCAGGTCTCTGCAAGCGAAGCAGCCCGGTCGGCATCCTGCAGTGTCGCCGTTAGATGCCAGGCGCCAGCGTTACGCCAGCGCGGCGCTGCCACGCGGAGGAGGTCATCGATACTCACATTGGACCAGGCGCTTCCCCCTTCGGACTGCAGTTCAGCGAGCGTCTTTGAGAGGACAGGTTCGGAAAGAGCCAGGTCCTCCAGCTCCTCGACCTGCCAGTTTTTGTAATCGTCAGGAGTCAGATATATCGCATCCGAATTGAAACTCACTTTCAGACGGGCTCGTGCTTCGTACGTGCCTGGAAGGATCATTCCAACCAGCCAACCGGCAGCCGCCCCGACCAGGAACAAGGCAGCAATAATGTGCCATTGCCGGATCAGGCCGAGAAATTCCTCTTGTAAGGACCAATCTTGAGATTCCATTAACTGGTTTCCTCTATTTTCCGTCGCTGTTTCTCCAACCAGAGGATAAGAACTGCGCAACCCAGGATGACCGCTGCGAAGATCAGATTCGCCCATAACGGCCTCATTTCCAATAAACTGAAGGCGATGCTGCCCATCAGAAGTGCTGCGATATGCATCACGTTCACTGCCCGGTTGCGGTGCAGGCCCAACTCAACCATGCGGTGGTATGTGTGGTCCAGGTTTGCTTTGTAGACCGCCTGCTTTCGTCGTAAGCGAGAATATACGACGAGCACTGTATCGAAAATCGGCACACCCACCAGCAGGATCGGCAGGAACCAGCTTTGCGAGCGTAAAAAACCTTGCGGCGTGTAAATGATCCCGACGCCGGCCAGGATGAAACCCAGCCATTGCGATCCCGAATCTCCAAGAAACATTCTTGTCGGGTTAGCATTCAGGAAGTAGACGCCGATGCATGCGCCGACAAGTACTGCGCAGAATGCCGACAGGTCGGACTGCCCTGCTTCCTGGCTAACAATCATGAAGAAACCTGCTGAAATGCCCGCAAGCCCGACAGCAAGCCCGTCCATGCTGTCCACAAAATTGAACGCATTCGTGATCCCAACCAGCCAGAAAAGAGAAACGAGGATATTCAGCCAGGCAAATGAGGGCGGGAACAGCAGCACCCGGACTCCGAGAAAGATCAGACCTGCGGCAGCGATCAACTGGCCGGAAAACTTCACCATCGCTGAAAGGCTGAAGCGATCGTCCACAACGCCAAATAAAAAAACCACACCCGACATGAGGACAACCGGCACAAGCGGAGAGCCCGCCAGCAGCACCGGTTTCAGGCTGACCAAAATGACGGATAATGC
>JBFGQG010000452.1:0-3417 GCA_041564295.1 Anaerolineales bacterium
CCGGCAGATAACGACGTTCGTCCCGGCGCCTGCGAGCGGGTCATCCGTCATGGCGTACATGCGGTTGAGGAGATCGTCGAGAGATTCGGGCGGTTTCTGGGGCTGGCCGAATAGTTCGTATTGCATCATTCCTTCCTGATTTGAGACGGGTTTCTAGAGGATTTTACCAATAACGCGACCAGACATGGCAAGTCTTTAAGATATGCCATGTCTTAGGAACGATTATAATTCCCGCACACTGACCAACCCCCAGACAGGAACTGCCAAATGCCCCCTCTCCCACCCATCGACACCGAAGCCATGCTCAACTTCCTCATTGGGCTGCTTAACATCCCCAGCCCCACCGGCTTCACCGAACAGGCCGTTGACTACACCGAAAAAGCCCTCGCCGCTTTTCCCCAGCTCGAGATCCACCGCACACGCAAAGGTGCGCTCGTCGCCAAATGGAACGGCACTAACAACGACACCCCCCGTGCGCTCACCGCCCATCTCGACACTCTCGGTGCGATGGTAAAAGATATCAAATCCAACGGCCGCCTGAAGCTGACGAAAATCGGCGGCTATGCTTGGAACACCATCGAAGGTGAAGGCTGCAATGTCTTCACACAGTCCGGTGAGACCCTGCGCGGTTCCATCCTGCTCGCAAAAGCCTCCTCCCACGTCTACGGCGCCGATGTCAACAACATGAAGCGAGATGACGACGCACTCGAAGTTCGCCTCGATGCAGTTACCCATTCCGCTGCCGACACTCGCAAACTCGGTATTGAAGTCGGGGATTTCGTCGCATTTGATCCTCGCGTCGAAGTCACGAACGGCTTCGTCCGCTCCCGTCACCTCGACGATAAAGCCTGTGTCGCCAATATATTCGCCGCCATCAAGGCGCTTTCCGACTCAGGCCGGCAGCCCGCGCAGACCACATATTTCCACATCAGCAATTATGAAGAAGTCGGGCATGGCGCTTCAGCCGGCATCCCTGGAGACGTCGTAGAGCTCGTCACTGTCGATATGGCCGCTATCGGCGACGGGCAGAATTCAACCGAATTCCACGCCTCTATCTGCGTGAAAGACTCCGGCGGGCCCTACCACTACGGCCTGAACTCAAAGCTTCGGGACCTGGCCGCTGAATACGAGATCGCCCACAAGGTCGACATCTATCCCTACTACGGCTCGGACGGCGAAGCTTTCTGGCGTGCCGGGGGCGACGTCGCAGTCTCCCTGATCGGACCAGGTGTGGACGCATCCCATAACTACGAACGTACCCACGCCGACGCCCTCATTGCGACGTCCAATTGGCTGGTCGCTTATCTACTCAGTTAACGCACACATATGCTGCTCGACGCAACCCTGACCTACGACCTCCATCTGGGCGCTGCTCCGGCAGCGGCCCGCTCCGCCGAAAACCTGGGCTTCAATGCCGTCTGGACGGCCGAAACCCGTCACGATCCGTTCCTGCCGGGACCGCTGATCGCGGAACACACCACCAGGTTAAAATTCGGCACCGCTATTGCCGTCAGCTTCGCACGCAGCCCCGCCAACCTCGCTTACACGGCCTGGGACCTGGCAAGCGCATCCGGCGGCCGCTTTATCCTGGGCCTGGGCACCCAGATCCGCGGCCACATCACGCGTCGCTTCGGCATGGCATGGCCCGATTCGCCTGTAAACAAGCTGCGCGAACAAATCCAGGCCATTCGCAGCTTCTGGAGGACCTGGCAGACCGGCGAACGCCTCAATTTTCGCGGCGAGCACTACAAATTGACCCTGATGAGCCCGTTTTTCGATCCCGGCCCGATCAAAAACCCGGATATCCCCATATTCATCGCCGGGGTCAATACGGGCATGGCTGCCCTTGCAGGGGAAACGGCAGACGGTTTCCACGTCCACCCGCTGCACAGTCCCCGCTACCTCCAAGAAGTGCTCATCAAGGCAATTACAAAAGGAGCATCCCGAGCAGGCCGCTCCAGAAGCGCCTGCCGGATTTCAACCACTGTCTTCGCAGCGACGAACAAGGAAGAACGTGAGTTCATCCGGCAGCAAATCTCGTTCTACGCATCCACTCCAAGCTACCGGCCTGTGCTAAGCCTCCACGGATGGGACGATGTCGGCGAAGCGCTTTCCAACCTCGCCGCCAGGCAGCAGTGGGACGAAATGCCGCAGTTGATCGACGATACGATCCTGGATACATTCGCGGTTATCGCGCCTGAATCTACCCTCGCCGGAGCACTCCGGGACCGTTACGACGGCCTGACAGACCGCCTCACGCTGTACCTGCCTTTCCAACCCGGTGAACGCGACCGCTTCTGGCGGGAACTCACCGCAGCATTCAACGATTAACCATGTTCATGATCGACGCACACCAGGACCTCGCTTACAATGTCCGAAATTTTGGGCGCAATTATTTCCGTGCAGCAGCAGAAACACGTCAGATCGAACGGCAAACCCGCTCAAACGCGCCGGTGCACAACGGTAATACCCTTCTCGGATGGCCTGATTTCCAGGAAGCGCGCACGGCCGTGATATTCGCCACCCTGTTCGCTGCCCCCGCACGCCACCGAGCAGGCGATTGGGAAATAATCTTTTACCGCGATTACGGGACAGCTCATCGCCTGTACATGGACCAGGTCGACGTGTACCACCGCTGGGTGGACGATCATCCGGACAAGTTCCGTCTCATCCGAAAAAAATCCGATCTCGACCAGACAATCAAACCCTGGCTCAATGCATCAAAAGGGGACGAGGTGACCGTTAACCCGGTTGGCCTGGTGATCTTGATGGAAGGCGCAGAAGGGGTCCGGCAGGTTGAAGAACTGGAAACCTGGTGGGAGCGCGGCGTGCGCATCATCGGACCTGCCTGGGCCGGGACGCGGTACTGCGGCGGTACAAGAGAGCCGGGTCCTCTCACAAGGGACGGGCACGCGCTCCTCGAAACGATGGCAGATTTCGGTTTCACCCTCGACCTCAGCCATATGGATGAGCAGGCCGCGTTGGAGGCCCTGGACGTTTATCCGGGTCCAATAATCGCCACACACGCCAACGCGCTGTCCCTGTTAAGAAGCTCCGAATCAAATCGCCATCTCAGCGACCGCATAATCCAGGGCATCCTCGAACGCGATGGAGTCATTGGCGTTGTACCGTTTAACACATTCCTCAAAGTCGGATGGAAACTGGGCGATCCCAGGAGCGCTGTTACGCTGACCAATCTTGTGGCCCACATCGATCACATCTGCCAGATCGCCGGCGATGCGTCCCATGCAGGGATTGGCAGCGACTTTGACGGCGGTTTCGGCGTCGAATCGACGCCGGCCGGTATCGATACCATAACAGATCTGCACAACCTGGCTCCCCTCCTCAAGGAGCGCGGGTATTCCGAATCGGACATTCAAGGTATTATGGGGGCCAACTGGCAGCGGCTTCTGCAGC
>JBFGQG010000453.1:0-3414 GCA_041564295.1 Anaerolineales bacterium
CCGCCCATTCCGGTTCCCGTTCAGGCCAACTGCCGATAACCAACGGATGTCCATACGAGTCGACTCCGACCATGAGCTGGGATTCCACCCATTTTACTGCAACAGTTCCCATTATGTTTTTTCTCCTTCAAAACGAGCAAATTCTGTTTTCCTGATCCCCGGATCTCGCCAGGCGAATCGAGACGCTGTCGGGTGTGGTTTCCTTTCAACCACATCCGCAATCAATGGTCCCAAAACCGGGGCGAATTTGAAAGCATGTCCACTTCCACCTGACGCTACGATGAGGCCTTCTCTTACCGGGTCCTGATCTATCCAAAAATCCCCATCAAATGTGTCTGTGTAGAAACAAACACGCGAATGGATTTTCGGTGCATTCAATAAGTCCGGGAAGGTATGTGCAAAAAAGTTTCTGAACTTCAATTCTGTTTCCGGAAGAACGTCCCTTTCTCCTCCAGGATCAATCCGGCGTCCGGCGCCATGGTTGGCGATCTTGATCGTACCGTCCACGAGGGCCGGAAATCCATACCATCCTGTCCGCGAAACGTCCGCTGTGAAGACCGGAAAGGCCGGCGGACGAAACCGCTCGATTGGATTCGCAACAAAGTGCAGTACGTCCTGCGCAACCGGCCACATAACTCCGCTGAGGTCCGGATGTAAGGATGGTGTCCAGGCACCTGCCGCCAGAATACAGACATCGGCTGTGTATTTCTTACCGTGTGCTGAGATTGCGCCGGTGATCCGCCCTTTCTTCTCTAACCAGCCGGTTATGCGCACACCCTCATGGATTTTCCCGCCAAGGCGCGTAAATATGTCCGTAAGTTTCTTGACAACCCTGCCGGACTCTACCCATCCGCCGCGCGGATTGAAATAACCGTCAGGATAACTTTCCGCATTCCAGGCCGGAAATCGCGCCTTAAGTTTTTCAATTGTCATTCTTTCGACTGGAACTCCCCTTCCGGTAAGCTGTTGATATGATTCGTATTCAAAGCCGCTGGGTCGCATCTCTTGCCGGGTCAGTACCAGAACACCGGTCTCATGATAGAGGGGGTCGCCCCACTGTGCGTTCCAGGTATCCCACCCGGAAAACGCGCGCACCATCAAATCCAGGTAAAATCCGTCCGCGCCATAATCCATGCGCAGCACTTTGCTGATATCCGTTGATGAGGCATCCGGATGCGGGATCGGACCAGGATCCATCACGTGGACATCGTAGCCTCGTGCAATTAATTCAACCGCACCCGTGATTCCGAATATCCCGGCGCCGACGATAATAACCTTTTTCAAATTCAAGTCTCCGCTGGAGCGAATACGACGAGAAGTTCTAATGTCTGCGTTATTTCGAGAAAACGGTGGTCAACGCCGGCGGCGACATGAATGAAATCCCCCGGAGCGACTTCTGCCGCTTCCCCGGCTACCATGACTTTGCCTTTACCGGAAAGCACGAAGTAAATCTCATCTTCATTATGCGGATGCTGGGGATCCACAGCGCCGGCCTCGAGCCGGTAAAGACCTGCACTGAGTGCCGAGACTCTAAAGAATTCTGTATATGCAGCAGGCCCATCCTTCAAACCGGCCAGCATATCACTCTTTCCGATTAAAACCATTTCAGCTCAAGCCTCCTCTATTCGATATTTTTGCCAGTATCTGAGTATGCCGCCTGCCGAAGTTTTCGAAGGATTCGCCATCTCGTAGCGCTGGTGATCGGCTTCAGACAATCCGTAGCGGTCCGCTCTTTCAGCCATCCAATCGGTCAGGCTCAATTTGAGTTCTGCAAGTGTGATGCCGGGCATATTTTCGGACAACCAGGCAGCGGTATGTTCCAGGGTCTGACCGAGAAGCTCAAGGTGTGCTTTCGCATCATCATAAATCCCGAAATGGGTTGGTGCAATTTTTTGAACCGGCAGT
This sequence comes from Anaerolineales bacterium, assembly GCA_041564295.1. Taxonomy (GTDB): domain Bacteria; phylum Chloroflexota; class Anaerolineae; order Anaerolineales; family JABWBV01; genus DATDOR01. The sequence goes on from JBFGQG010000453.1 coordinate 1,906, forward strand.
TCACATAGTTTTTCCCAACTGCTCTGCCAGCGTTCCAGGTGGAACTCGGGCGCAGGCATCGGCATCAACACGTACAGCGGACCCGGTAACCGAATCCCACCGACGTCGCCGCTGAAACAAATATCATCGACAACGTAAACCATGTGGTGATTCGCATGCCCTGGTGTGTCCATGGCGGTAATAGAGAATTCACCAAAGTCCACACGGTCTCCATCCTCAAGGGCGGTGAGGGCATCTGCCGGGACAGGCAGTATTTCCCCCCACAATTTATCCATCTGGTCGCCATAAATCCTGGTTGCACTCGCCATCAATTTAGAGGGATCGGCCAGGTGCGGGTAACCTCGATGATGGACATGGACGTGCGCGCCTTGCCTTGCGAGCCATCCTGCTGCACCGGCGTGGTCCAGGTGAATGTGCGTCAAAAATAGATCCGTGATATCGGACGGTTTGTATCCCAATTCAGAAAGGCCGGATACAAGTGCATCTATCGTCGAACCCGGTCCGGACTCAATCAACACGATCCCGTTCTCGTGTTCCAGCATGTAGGAAGCGATAAGGCCAGTTTTTCCTAAAAAATGCAGGTCAAGCGTTTGGATTTTTGTCATTGTCACTCCTGATCGTTAAATTCCCTCTGAATTGTATCAATGAAAGGTTGTGTTTCCGCTCTAAAAACGAAAAAGATGGGCCGTCAGACCGGCCCATCTTGGGTTCTACAACATCGAGTTTTTATCTTATCCCAATTCCGGTTCGATCAGCCCAAATGTCCCATCTCGCCGGCGATAAACGACATTGATCGTCTCCGTTTCGAAATTGAAAAAAATGAAGAAATTTTCGTGCCCGAGGAGTTCCATTTGTTCGATCGCTTCGTTTTCGTCCATCGGCGTAATCGCGAATTTCTTCCGTCTGACGATGCGCGGTTCTTCCTCAATGGGCTCAATCTCCTCTACTTCAACAGCGAATTCACCGAGTGATTTCCCGTCACCCCGGCCGCGCATTCGCTTGCCTTTATAGCGTTCCATCTGGCGCTGAATTTTATCCAGCGCCTGGTCGAATGCAATAAATATGTCTTCTGCGCGTTCCTCCGAACGCAAGATAAATTTCTTGCCACGAACCGTGATCTGGGCAACCTGACGGTCTGTCGCGCTGCGGGCTGTTTTAACGTAAGCCAGATCAACGCGAGTTTCATCGATACCGGGTAAATACCGGTCCAACCGGCTGGCTTTATTTGAAACGTATTCATTCAAACGGTCTGATACGTTCATATTCCTGCCGAAAACGGTAACAGCGTTGGTCATTCGAAGCCTCCTTCAATTATCTCAAACTCCTTCGTGGCGAAGAGTTTGAATGCAGTACGTCTTATTGTCTCCCCCTGAGAATTTGGATATCTTAATTCTAATACGTAGTCGCTGCTTTAATCGTTTCATTCTCCTTGCCGGTCAGGCGATTTCCATTTTCACCTCCCGACTGCCGACCGCTCTGGCCAATGTAAATAAATAGACAGCCCTGGCG
>JBFGQG010000454.1:0-3411 GCA_041564295.1 Anaerolineales bacterium
GATCCTGTCTGCGAACGATTTTGGCACTCGTAAACCGCTGGCTATCGTCGCAGCATCCTCCCAGAAAGAACAGTTCTCACGGCCTTCCTCGAACGCTCGCACCACGGGTGCACAGCCTGAAGCCTGGACGGCGACCATGCGCGGCAGGGTCGTTTCCTTCAGCCAACCCAGCGCTTCAAGTTCGGCACAAGCTTTCCACATTCCAACCAGTCCGGTCCCGCCGCCCGTCGGATAGAGGATCACATCCGGTAACGTCCAGCCGAAAGATTCCGCCAGTTCCAGGCCCATCACTTTTTTCCCTTCTGTGCGGTACGGCTCCTTAAATGTTGAAACGTCGAACCAGCCTTCTGAAACCGCTTTTTCCCCGGCCAGTTTTGCGGCGTCGCTGATCAGACCGTCCACCAATTCAACTGTTGCTCCCGCAATTCGACTTTCTTCCACATTCGCTTTCGGTGTATCTACAGGCATGAAGATGTGCGCTTTCATTCCAGCACGGGCAGCGTAAGCTGCCATTGCACCCCCGGCATTTCCGGCCGTCGGAATAATCACTTTTTGTATACCCAGTTCCTTCGCCCTGGATATGGCTGCGGCCAGCCCACGAGCCTTGAAAGACCCGGTCGGGTTGAGGCTCTCGTCCTTTACATAAAGCGCTGTCAGACCAAACTGGCGCCCTAACCGCGGCAGCCAGAGCATGGGCGTGTCCCCTTCTCCAAGGGTGACGTAATTCTCCGGTTTCTGCACCGGCAAAAGTTCACGCCAGCGCCACATGCCTCGTGGGCGGAGGGAAACCTCCTTACGGCGGACCCTCCGGCGGATTCCGTCAAGATCGTAGCAGGCGAGCAGAGGTGCATTGCAGTCCGGACAGAATGTCTGTATTTCTTCAGCATTGAATCGCTCTCCGCATTCGCTGCAATTAAGATGCGTCATAAAATACATGCTTACTCCCTTCCAGCGGTTCTCGGGTGTGCCCATCCGAGACTGATCCTGCCGCGTTCTTTGTCGATCGATATAATTTCTACCTGGACGATCTGTCCGACCTTCAACTGCAGTCCTCTTGGAATCTGGCTGCGGTGAAGCAGTCCGTCCTGTTTAACCCCGATATCGATGAACGCCCCGAAGTCCACGACATTCCGGACCGTTCCTTTTAAATCCATCCCTGCTGCGAGATCGTCCATGGACAACACATCGCTGCGCAGGATCGGTGCAGGCAGGTCTGCGCGCGGATCACGTCCGGGGCGTGCGAGCTGGTCGAGGATATCTTCCAGCGTAGGGATACCGGTGTTCAGTTTTCCAGCCAGGTCGACGAGCGAGTTTTGCGCCCGGAACTTCGCTATTTTGGCTTCTCGCTCCGCCTGGCTGCTGCGCGGGTCAAGACCACTCGCTTTCAGGACTTTGTTCGCCACCTGGTAGCTCTCAGGATGAATCGCGCTGGCATCGAGCGGGTTTTGACCGCCGCGGATACGCAGGAAACCGGCTGCCTGCTCGAAGGCTTTCGGTCCAAGCCCTGCAATCCTGCGAATGTCTGTTCGATTCTTAAATGGACCATTTTTATCGCGATCAGCCACCATCTTTTCCGCCAGTTTTCGGCCGATCCCGGCAACGTATCCGAGCAGCGCTGGAGAAGCGGTATTGACTTCGACTCCCACCTGGTTGACCACACTCTCGACAACAGCATCAAGCATTCCGGTCAGCTTTTTCTGGTCAACATCATGCTGGTACATCCCCACGCCGATCGATTTCGGATCTATCTTGACGAGTTCGGCAAGGGGGTCTTGAACACGACGGGCGATAGAAACTGCACCTCGAATTGAGACGTCCATATCCGGCAGTTCGGCGCGGGCCAGCGGGCTGGCGCTGTATACACTCGCGCCGGCCTCATTCACGATCAAGTATTTAACCGTCTTCGTCTTCCCTGGCAGTTCGGCAACAAGCTGCTCCGTTTCGCGTGAAGCGGTTCCGTTTCCGACAGCGATCAGGTTGACCCCGTGCTGTGAAACCAGGTCCGCCAGGATATCGAATGCTTCTTTGCGCTGATTTTGCGGCGGATGCGGATAAATCGTGACCGTGTCGAGCACTTTTCCAGTCACATCGATCACGGCGACCTTGCTGCCCGTTCGGAAACCCGGATCGATTCCCATTACGATGTAACCATCCAGGGGCGGCAATGTAAGCAGGGCACGGAGATTTGTTGCGAAAACATGGATGGCATGGTCTTCAGCCTGCTCGGAGAGGGTTCTGCGAACGTCGCGTTCGATCGCCGGCAGGAGCAGACGTTGTGCGGCGTCGTCGATGGCCGCCTGCAGCTGTCCGGAAAAAGGCGAGCCGGAACGGACATAGAATGTCTCGCCGATCGCACCACGCCAATCACGCTCGGAAACCTGCACTTTGACGCGCAGAACTTTTTCCTGCTCACCGCGGTTGATTGCTAGCACCTGGTGCGGGCGCAGGCGATCGATCCGGAATTCGAATTCATAGTATGTCTCAAAAACACCTTTATCATCTTCTGCGTTCTTGATGCGGGTTGAAATGAGGCTGCCCCACTGCATGGCCTTTTCCCGAAGCCGGCTGCGGACCTCCGCATGGTCTGCGATGGTTTCTGCAACAATGTCACGAGCGCCGGCCAGAGCATCTTCAGTGGTCAGTACATCGTCGCCGACGAACGGCACCGCAGCATCGACGACCGAGATTGGTTCTGCTGCCTGCCGGAGGATCAATTCGGCGAGAGGCTGGAGGCCGAGTTCCCTGGCAGTATCCGCCCGGGTTTTCCGGCGGGGTTTAAAAGGCTGGTAAAGGTCTTCAACGAGCGTCAGCGTACCGGCTGCTAGGATCCGAAGGCGGAGATCTGCCGTCAATTTTCCCTGTTCCTCAATGCTCGCAAGCACAGCAGCTTTGCGCTCGTCGAGCTTACGAAGTCTCGAGAGAGTTGTCTCAATGGTCCGTATTTGTTCCTCGTCCAGCCCGCCGGTCATTTCTTTCCGGTAACGAGCAATGAACGGAATTGTATTGTCTTCATCCAGCAGGCCTATTACAGCGGTGACCTGCTCTTTGCGAACAGTCAGTTCACCGGCGATAGTTAATGCGTAATCCTGGGACATTCATTCCTCTTTGTTCTTAATTTATTTGCGCAACTTCAGTTCGCAAGGCCTGAATTGTAATTGAAGGTTTCATTGCGAACCCGATTAAACCCGTATAGTACCCTGGAGGTAATCACATCATACTTTTCCAAACTTCTTCCATTCACGGTCATTTAAGTGTAAACTATCAGTAATAAGACAACATCTCCGATAAAGGCAAACCCGACGAAAGTCGGCGACGCAAAGCTATGGGTCTAATGTGGTCATCCCACAACGACTGCCAGGCCGCCGAAGAGCTTCGTATGTACACGTTTTTTCGCTGGCCTGGTGATAAATA
>JBFGQG010000455.1:0-3399 GCA_041564295.1 Anaerolineales bacterium
ACGACGCCCATGTTCCCCGCGACCGGCTCCACGATGATGGCCGCGATTTCACCGGGGTAATGATCGAACAGAGCTTCAACAGAATCCAGGTCGTTATAACGGGCGACGAGGGTATCTTTCACCGTGTCTGCGGGCACGCCGGGTGAATCAGGCAGACCGAGTGTCGCAACTCCGGATCCGGCCTGGACGAGCAGCATGTCTGCATGGCCGTGGTAGCAGCCTTCAAACTTGATAATCTTGTTTCGCTGCGTGTATGCGCGCGCCAGCCTCAGCGCACTCATGGTGGCTTCGGTCCCGGAGTTGACGAACCGCACCATCTCGATTGCAGGCATGAATTCCTGAACCAGGCGGGCCAATTCGATTTCCAACGGGCTGGGAGCCCCGAAGCTGGTGCCGTTGTCCACCGCAGATTTCAGGGCATCGACAACCTCATCGGGTGCATGGCCGAGGATGAGCGGTCCCCACGAGAGGACATAATCGATAAAACGGTTGCCGTCGACGTCGTAAATGTAAGCGCCTTTTCCTTTTTCGATGAACAGTGGTTGGCCCCCGACCGCCCGAAAGGCCCGCACCGGGGAGTCCACACCGCCGGGAAGGACGGACCGGGCATCTCCGAATGCCTGGATTGATTTAGTGATGTTCATTTATTCCTTTTCTCCAACAAGGACAGTTTATAGGACTGTTCTTTGCCCTTTATTTTTAATTTCTCGTATCGTTAAATCAGCGATGATTTTTTCTGCGGCAAGTTCGCCAGACCGGATACAGTCGGGTATGCCGATGCCGCCGTAGCCGTTTCCGGCGAGTGCGAGGCCGGTTTTCTCGGCCAGTGAATGAGTGATACGGTCCAACCGGCCCGGATGTCCGAGGTTGTACTGCGGCATCGCTTTTTCCCACAGGAATACGCGAGTGATCAGAGGTTCAGCGGTTATCCCGAGTGTAAGGGACAGCTCATCTCTTGCAATTTCCGCCAGGCTCTCTTCTGTCCAGGCGATATCCTCTTCCTGTCCGGCCCTTCCTATGAACACGCGCAGCAGCGCATAGCCGTCCGGTGCGCGGTGCGGGAATTTCGTCGACGTCCAGGTGCAGGCAAGCGCCTTGCGGCCTTCACGCCTGGGAATGACGTAGCCGTAACCGTCGAGCGGTCTGGGAAGGTCAGATTCTTTGAATGCCATGGTGACCGTCGAAGTGGACACATATTCGATTTCACCGAGCACGGCGGCGAGTTCCGGAGCTTCTTTTTCCAGAAGTAATCCCGCTACGAAAGCTGGTGTTGCCAGGATCACGCCATCCGAGACCGATTTCTCACCGTTTTCCAATTCGATCTGCCAACGGCCGTCCGGTGTGTGGTCCAATCGCGTTACAGTGGCATTCAACACCAGCGAAACGCCTGCATCTTCAAGGACTTCAGTCAATGTTTCTACAATTTCTGCGAGGCCTGTGATTGGGGTCATGAATATGGACCTTGACCCCGGGGCTGGTGCGCCGCCTTTCTGCGCACGCTGCCTTCGGAATGCCAGCGCACCTTTTATCAGCCCGCCTTCCTTCAATTCGAGATCCCGCAAATAAGGGAAGGTGGCCTGCAGGCTGAGCCGGTCTCCGTCGCCGGCATAGATGCCGCTCATCAGTGGTTCGATCAGGTTTTCGTAAGCCGCCCGCCCAAGGCGTCTGGTAACGAAATTTCCCAGCGTCTCTTCACCGTTTTCGGAAGCCGGAGGCATGAGGAAATCCATGGCCATGCGGGCTTTTTGCGGCCATGAGAGCAGGCCGGTCCGGATCATGGGTCCAAATTCCGTCGGGATCATCATCGTCAATCCGCCGGGAAGTTCGTACAGCGAATCGTTCTTCAATATATAAGTGGCTTTCTTATCCGGATTCGTGCCGCGCAGACGATCTGCAATTCCAAGCTCCTTGCAGAGCCGCACTGCCCACGGTTTCGTCACAATAAAAGTGTCCGGGCCACCTTCGATCACGAAATCCCCCTCCGGCGCAATATTAACGACGCGTTCAGTGGTGATTTTCCCCCCCCAGCGATCGCCGGCTTCCAGCAACGTAATTTCAACACCTTCTTGAACGCGCTGTAGTGTGTAGTAGGCGGCTGACAGTCCTGCGATTCCGCCGCCAATTATCGTGATTCTTTTCATGTCAAACCTGAGCGGAAGTCCGTTCCGGTTCGAAGAAGCAAGCCGGATCGGATTCCATGTAATCTCCTGTCAGGCCATAAGCTCGTCCGCGCTGCCCGCCGCAGACTTCGCGGTATTCGCAGATCTGGCATTTACCTTTTAGTTTTTCATAGCTGCGCAGGTCAGTAAATACGGGGTGGTTGCGGTAAACGTCGACGATATCGTTTTCACGCACGTTGCCGCAGTCGATCGGGAGAAATCCGGACGGATTGATCTCGCCGGTGTGAGAGATGAAGAGAAAACCGTTGCCGTCGTTGACCCCTTTAGTCGGGCGGTTAAGGCCGTCCGCGTATTGGAAGCCTGCACCCTGGAAGGTGATCGGGCCGCCGTTGCCGTTCGTTTCCTGTCGTTTTCGTTCGATTGCGACACGCCTGTACATCGGCGCTGCTGTAGCTTTGATGTCGAATGGCGCCTCCTGGGAGAGGTCGTACAGCCAGTTGAATACGCGTTCGTGTTCTGCTGCAGATATCATCCATTTGGCCTGTGCGCGCCCGGTCGGAACGAGGAAGAAAACGGACCACTGGACGGCTTCCACCTCCTTGATGAAGGGGACCATATCAGCGAGCTGGTTAACGTTGAACGTGGAAACGGTCGTGTTGACCTGGACGCTGAGACCGACTTCTTTGGCATTGTGCAGAATGCGCATGGTGCGGTCCCATGAACCTTTGACCTGTCGGAAATCATCGTGAGCATGGGCAGTCGGGGCATCGAGACTCAGGGCGATTCTGCGGATACCGGCTTCCTGGACGAGCTTCAGCCGTTCCACGGTCGGGAGTGCTGTAGCGGTTGGAGTGAGCGAACAGCGCAAACCTTTTTTTGAGGCATAGCGAATTAATTCATAGAGATCACGGCGCATCATCGGGTCGCCGCCTGTGAAGATCAGGATCGGGCTGCCGAATTCTGCAAGCCGGTCGATAAGAGCGTAGCCTTCTTCGGTATCGAGTTCGCGCGGGTCGCGGGCATGTTGCGCGTCAGCGCGGCAGTGTTTGCAGGCAAACGCACACGCTCTCGTCACTTCCCAGGCAATTGTGAACGGAGCCTGGTTGAAATCGGCAATCACCATTCTCTGGTCGTGATAAGCGCGCTCTCCGGCGGCCCGACTGGTCAGGTTCTGGGGTCTCTGGGGGTTCATACAATCTCCTTCTTGATGCTGGATGTGATGTTATTTCAACCAGCGGCATGCCTCTGGAGCATGGTAGGTGAGGATGAGGTCAGCGCC
>JBFGQG010000456.1:0-3389 GCA_041564295.1 Anaerolineales bacterium
ACTGGGAGGTTGACGAGGAGATCCCGGGAAGCTCCAGGATCTGCCGGGTATTTGCGGGCACGAGCTGGAGCACGAGTCAGAATTTTCTGATGAACTGCATCCATACGGTCGTCCCGGGCACCAGCTTCTCTGAGGTGATCGCCTCAATGTACGAGATCGGTGTGCTCTACAGCACGGATATCGATCTCGAACCGCTGCAGGAGTACGATCACCCGTTCGACCTGTACGCCTACATGAGCGACAACGGCCACTCGGTCTACAACGCCTTCCTGCTTTCGGATGGGCTGCTCTTCAGAGTCAGTCTCAGCCTGGGGACGCCGGGCGGCGATACCCCCGAATCGCTGTTTGCAAGCCAGGGCGAAGCGATCGAGGCGTACCTCGTCCACATCATTGAACTCAATATGCAGAAAAGCAGCGAGCCTGCAGAAGCTGTTGCCGATCCGGAGCCGGAAACCGCCTGCCGGATCAGCTCTGCCACAGCCATCGCGGGCGCATCTGCCCCTGCCTATGACGTCATCCTTGAGAATTTCGCACCGGGCGAGGTGGTCACTGTCATGCTGACCGCGACGGAAAACGGAACGATGGGGACTTTCCTCGGAACGCTCACGAATGCCTCCGGTCAGCTGGATGGATCCGTGGTCTGGACGAACTCGAGCGAAGCCCCTCCTGCGAATATTACCCTGACCGTATCGAATGCAGCCTGCACCGCGTCGCTGAACCTGACCTGGCCGTAATCGGACCGAGATTTTTAAATTCTCGGATCAGGCGGCTTTTGCCAAGATCGGCCTCCCCGATCAGGCCCAGAATTCCACCGCAGCCTTCCCCAGATTTCTGAGCGTCTTTTCCAGAAGCTGCTGCTCACGCTTGCGTCCGATCAGGCGGGTTTCCAGCCCGGTGATCCCCCGCACGCGGCCCGGCCCGGGTTTCCGCCGGAGAGGCCGGTAGGTTTTGACTGGATCGGATTTTCCCTTGACCTCCGTAAAACCCAGATCTTCGAATTCGAACAGCGGCGCGACGAGGTTGTAGGTCTCCTCGGAAACCTGCACGGTACCAGGAACTGCTGTTTGCTCCATTCTGGCGGCCAGATTGATGGCGTCGCCCAGGGCGGTATATTCCATGCGAAGATCCGAGCCGACTTCGCCAACGACGACCAACCCGGTGTTGATCCCCACCCGCACATCAATCTCCACGCCCCATTGCGCGGACATCTGCCACCGGTAGGGCTGCATATTTTGGACGATCTCAAGCCCTGCCAGGATGGCCCGCAGGGGATCATCTTCATGGGTGAGCGGCGCGCCAAAAAAGGCGAGGATGGCATCCCCCATCAAGCGGGCGACGGTGCCTTCATAGCGGGACACCGGCAGGATCATGTATTCGAATGCGCCGTTAATGATCTCCGCCCACTCTTCTGGATCGAGCTGTTCGGCTGCGGCCGTGGAGCCTTTAATATCGCAGAACAGCAGGATGACCACCCGGCGCTCACCCTGCATGGCCCGAGATTTCCGGGCGGATTCCAGTTTGGCTGCATAATCCTGGGGGGCCAGGGCCGCGATGGGTGCAAGCGGACCCGATTCCGGGGCCGCAACAGATGCCCCCGTTTGTTTACGAACGCCCTCCACCGCCAATCTCGTTCCGCATTCCGAGCAGAATTTTGATCCCGGCGTGTTCGCGTAGCTGCAGTTGGGGCAGGTTGATAACAGGCGTGCGCCGCAAACGCGGCAGGATTTCAAAGCAGGGGAGTTCGGTGTATTGCAGGCGGAACAACGGATTGGAGTCACAGATGCTTTCGAGGAAATCCCTCAATTTCCCGGATTGTCTATATTATGGGAACCGGTGGGCATCCGCTTATTTCGTCCCCGCAGGAGAAGCATATTCGCCTTGCGCCGGCGAATGAAGGATCCAAATAATACGGCCCTTTGAAGTGCAGGAGCCGTTCGGAGCAATGCAGGCGCGCCCTTATCCAGAGGATTTGTCGGCAATCTCTCCGTCCGTTTCGGTCTGCTTGGACAGCAATTCTGCCAATCGTCCGGATATTTCCTCTTTTGCCTGTTTGCGGTTGTAGCCGTACTTTACCTGAAGCAGGGTGGCGTATTTATCCAGCTTATTTTCCGCCTTATCCACCTTCTTAAGGTCAAATTCGCTCATCAGGCTCCACCAGTGGGTCGATTGACTGCGGATCTGGATCCAATTTTCATCAAAAGTGTCTTTGTTCATGGTTTCTCCTGCTCGTTGAATTTGGGAGCGGATATGGCGTGAGGTGCCGATGGCCGCATGATCTTCTTCCTGGCGCGCGGCTGTGCATCCGGTCGGGCCGTTTTTTTTAACGGGGGAAAGGAGGCGGCAGTTGTGATAGGCAGGAGCCGGGCCGCCGATTTGCGCAAGGCCAAAAGCGCTATGTCACGAGTTTGAGAACGCGCGAAACATGGATCGAATCTTCCAGAGCAGCTTCTTTTGTTGTTTTAACTGGGTCCGGATCGCCCAATAGTTTATTTCTTCTCCACATTCGCAGGTGACGATTCTCGTCCCCGAGCCGGCATTATTCGCAGCATCCTCGATGATTGGATCGTTGGATATCGTGGTCTTGCAATTGGGGCAGGTGATTGTGTTTTGCATGTTCTTCCTTTTTCAGCCGCCGGTTATCCGCGATCCCGATGCATGCCCGGTCAGAACTTTTCTTATTAAAAACCTCGTTCGGATTTCTCAGGCGAGGGGGCTTCTACGGGCGAAACTTCGCTGGCCGAATAAAAAAACAGGACAGCAATTAATGCTGCCCTGTTCTGCGTTCAGGTGTTGATGCGGAACGTGTCAGATAACAACGACTTGTTCTGCTTGCAGGCCTTTTTGGCCCTGCGTAACCGTGAAGGTAACGCGCTGGCCATCTTCAAGGCTGCGGTAACCGTCACCCAGAATTGCGTTGAAATGGACGAATACATCTTCGCCGTTCGCACGTTCAATGAAGCCGTAACCTTTGGCGCCGTTGAACCATTTCACAATGCCTTCTTCTTTTTCAGACATGATTTGGATCTCCTTTCTCTTAGATTTTGCCGGTTCAAGTAGAGGTTCCAAATCAAGAATTTCTCTCTGTATCAGAACTTACGTTAATCGAGCATTTAAGTCTACCACCTCCGGTCGATTCTGTCTATTAACGATTTGTTTGAATCCAATCAGCTGCCGCGGCGCTTGACCCGGCTGCCCCGGAATCGCCTCGAGGCAAGAGCGATCTGAAACAGTTTGCGGCTTGAGCCGGCAGCTGATCCCGGGCGTGCCTGGACAGCTAACCCATTGAGGCCTGCAGGGAGAGTGCCCTCGTCCGTGCGAATTTACGATCGAAGAAGAAATCACGCTGTCCAAAGGCGGGTCTTAACTCCGTCAACCAAGTTGCGCGCGGA
>JBFGQG010000457.1:0-3358 GCA_041564295.1 Anaerolineales bacterium
CACCGGTCGCGAACAGGATACCGACGAAAACATTGCGCATTTCTGTGTGGTAATAAGCACTGATAGAGCTTTGCAGCCCGACATGTGGGGGGAGAATTACGCCGCCCAGCACCACGATCAACGGAAGGCTGATGGCCAGGAAACCGACAATTTTTCTGAGTTCCAGGTACGGTTTGCTGAAATAACGGTCGGTGAGATGTCTTTTTCTCATGTCCTGCTCCTCTGGTGGCATCCGAAGTGTTCTTCAGGTGCGGCCAGGTTGATAATATGTGCGCTAAAGCGCGATAATTCTATATGAAGGCGCTAAGATGGGTTTACAGATTCTGGTTGAGTTTTTGCAAGCATCCATTTTATCGCGCGAATAATTTATGTAGACCGTTGAAAAGAGATCAGGAAAAATGGGAAGAAATAATTGTGGAATCTGTTTCGATCTGCGTTTTATTGAAGCGCAGGCGATCAGGCTTTTCCAGGGCAGGAGCGCGTCGAGAGCCCATTGATTGTTCACGAATCGAAAATCAAATCTATTTCATACAAATTTCAAATTTTATTCCTATATTCGGAAACCATAATTTAACAGCAGAGTCATGGCCAAGGAATTCGAAAGCAAAACTGCGACGCCTCCGCGCCAATTTTCCATATTAATTTCTTTATACATCACTCACATCAATACTTATTGAAGATAATTAAGAGGAGCGAGAAATGAATTTTGAAAAATATACGCAAAATTCTCAGCAAGCGCTGATTTCCGCACAAAATCTCGCTGAGGATTTGAAGCACCAATCAATAGAGCCGGCGCATATTCTGCATGCACTCATCCAGCAGCAGGATGGCGTTGTTCCGGTTATTATCACCCGTGTCTCCGGAAGCGTTGAGGCGATTCGGGAAGACTTGCAGAATGACCTGGATAAGAGACCTAAAATTTATCGAGGAAATTCACAAATCGGGTTATCTGCGCCTTCCACGGAAGTGTTGGCATCGGCAGAAAAATTTGCGAAAGGGATGAAAGATGATTACGTTTCCACCGAACATATTCTGCTCGGGTTGACGGATTCAATTGAAAGGAAACGTTTAGATGCGTATGGATTAACCCGCGATGCTATTCTAAAAGCCCTTACTTCTGTGAGAGGTTCTCAACGAGTCACGACCGCTAATCCGGAAAGCACTTATGATGCATTGGGGAAGTACGGCCGCGAGCTGACGGATATGGCTCGTAGGGGAAAATTGGACCCAGTCATCGGACGCGATGAGGAAATACGCAGGGTTATCCAGATCCTATCACGCCGGACGAAGAATAATCCCGCACTAATCGGTGACCCTGGCGTCGGCAAGACTGCGATTGTTGAAGGTTTGGCGCAGCGCATCGTAAATGGCGACGTACCTGAAGGACTGAAACGGAAGCGTCTGGTTCAGCTCGATATGGGTGCGCTGATTGCCGGTACAAAGTATCGCGGTGAATTCGAAGAAAGATTGAAGGCCGTTCTCAAAGAAATCACCGACGCTGAGGGTGAAATCCTGTTGTTCATCGATGAAATGCACACGGTCATTGGCGCCGGCGCTGCCGAAGGCGCCATGGATGCTGGAAATATGCTAAAACCCATGCTGGCACGCGGCGAACTGCATATGATCGGCGCAACGACTCTCGACGAATATCGCAAGCACGTGGAAAAAGATCCTGCTCTGGAACGCCGGTTTCAGCCTGTGCTGGTGGATGAGCCATCAGTGGAGGATACGATTTCTATATTGCGCGGTCTAAAAGAACGTTACGAAATCCACCATGGCGTACGCATTACCGATGCAGCCACGATTGCTGCAGCAACCCTGTCTGTACGCTACATCGCAGACAGGCATCTTCCGGATAAGGCCATTGACCTGATCGATGAGGCAGCTGCGCGGCTCCGAACGGAAATTGATTCGAAACCCCAGGCACTGGACGAAGTGGATCGACAAATTATGCAGCTAGAGATTGAACGCGAGGCTCTTAAAAAGGAAAAAGATAAGGCTTCGAAAGAGCGGCTAAAAAAATTGGAAAAAGAACTGGCTGATTTTCGAGAACGATCGAATAAATTGCACGCTCGCTGGAACCTTGAAAAAGAAGCGATTTCCGACGTTCAAACCGTAAAAGAAAAAATCGAACAAACACGATTAGAAATAGATCGCGCTGAAAGGAACTCGGATTTGGAGACAGCTGCGAGGCTTCGATACGGTACTTTGCACGAACTTGAGAACCAGCTGGTCTCTTTGGAAAATCGCATGAACCAGATCCAGGGTGAAGATGCTCTCCTGAAAGAAGAGGTGGACGCAGAAGAGATCGGTCAAATCGTTTCTCGCTGGACCGGTATTCCCGTTTCAAAACTATTAGAGGGTGAAATGGAAAAACTCGTCCATATGGAGGATCGCCTTCACCGGCGCGTAGTCGGCCAGCATGACGCCTTGAAAGCTGTCTCGAACGCGGTCAGGCGGTCTCGGGCAGGTATGCAAGATCCTGATCGACCGATAGGATCATTCATATTCCTCGGGCCGACCGGGGTTGGAAAAACTGAATTGGCGCGAGCCCTTGCAGAATTTCTTTTTGACGATCCCCGGGCGATGGTCCGCATTGACATGAGCGAATACCAGGAAAAGCATACCGTCTCCAGACTCGTCGGAGCTCCGCCGGGCTATATCGGCTATGACGAAGGCGGGCAGTTGACGGAAGCTGTACGCCGCCGCCCTTACAGCGTGGTCCTGTTTGATGAGATCGAAAAGGCACATAGTGAAGTGTTCAATATATTGCTGCAGTTGCTGGATGATGGCAGGCTGACAGATGGCCATGGCCGGACAGTTGACTTCAGGAACACTGTGGTTATTATGACCAGCAACCTGGGAAACGAACTGTGGATTGGCAGGAACGGAAAAGTGGATGTTGATCGATCGGTACTAAACCGCGCCTTGCAGGCTCATTTTCGTCCGGAATTCCTCAACCGGATTGACGAGATCGTCATATTCCATCCGTTGAATAAAGACCACCTGAAAAAGATTGTGGATATCCAACTGCAACGGGTTGAAAAGATGTTGGAGAGTAAAGGTTTTATCCTGGATATCAGCCCCGAAGCACGAAAACATCTTGCTGAGGCCGGTTACGATCCGGATTTCGGCGCTCGCCCGTTGAAACGAGCGATCCAAAGAGAGCTGCAGGACCCCCTGGCTATGGAGGTGCTATCCGGAAATCTTAAACCGGGAGATAAAGTCCTGGTTTCCGTAGGGTCTGGGGGCCTGGCGTTCAAGGCTGTGCCACGCCCAGAAGTCGCCGATCTTCATGCAGGCTAAATTGCATCTCAACAGAAAACGCAACGGCATAGCCCCCGATATAACCACATCG
>JBFGQG010000458.1:0-3355 GCA_041564295.1 Anaerolineales bacterium
AGGACCTGATCACCCTGACTCCCAGGCAGATCACGCAGCGCCTGATTGTACCGCCCAGCCAGAACGCCATTGCGCTGATCGCAATCGGGACGGTATGTTTGATTCCGGGCGCCGTACTGGTCGGTGGCATCATTGTCTGGGTAAGCCGGCGACGCCGAGGGTAGCCCGATGATCAAGCGAAACACATGGATCATGATCGGTGTGTTAGGGCTGCTGCTGGTCGCCACTTATTTGCTTCAGCAATCCGGCAATCAGGCAGATCCTGCAGCGGACCTGCCGACGCAGCCTGTCTCGCCGCTCGTTTTTGACCTGGAGATGACGGAAATAACGGGTCTTCGCATTGCGAACCTGGATGGGCAGTCCGTATCACTCCAGAAGTCAGGAGACGTTTGGGTGCTCGCCGAGCCGCAGGCCGAAGCCGACCAGGTCGATCAGGGCCGGATCGAGGGCTTGTTGGCGCAATTGGCTGCAATGCGGTACCTGACGGAAGCGCGCATCAATGCGCCGATCGAGGCGCTGCAGCTCGAATTTGCACCACACGTATTAACCGTCACAACCTCATCGGGCGAATCGCTGGTCATGAAAATCGGCGAAGTTGCACCGACGCAGTCCGGTTATTACATTGCATTTGAGGACAATGTTCCTCGATTGGTTGCAAGGAATCCGCTGGACCAGGCGATCAGTTTTCTGGCGAACCCGCCGCTGCTGCCTACACCTATTCCTGTGGAGGAATTACCGAGTCCCTGACCTTCGGGAGTGGATAGAGGACAAAAGCGCGTCAATTCCAGATAAATTTCGTAACGATCATAAAAAAATGTTGCTTTAATGGTCAAAAAAGTGTATTCTGATCTAGTGTGCTGAACAATTCACCGATAGTATCGCAACGTGGATGGAGGTCTTATTGCCGATTCGCTGTTAGGCGGATCCAACCATCATTCACTGCGGATACCCAGTCGTATGTCGTGATAACAGCGCAAGGCGTTTTTTCTCGACACTACGAGATAGGATACTGGGCTTTATAGTCGTCCAAACCCCTGGTCTCTAAATAACAAAGGAGAAGGTTTGGATTACCTGTAATAGCATCAGTAGTGAGCTCCAGGAACGCACCTCTATGAAAATTAATAAAAACATTCTCAACCAACTTAATGGCAGCGATGATGAAAACCGCATCCAACAGCTGATCCAGCATGGACGAGAAAAGGGATTTGTGACGATCGATGATATTCTGATTTTCTTGCCAGATGCAGAACAGGATCTTGATCAATTAGAAGAGGCTTTTACAGCGCTGCTGAATGCCCGAATCGAATACGTGGAAGATGAATCTACCCGTGATGCAGAGGATGAAATAGTAGCAGATGACGATGAAACAGACGACAGTGGGGGCCGGACAATGTCGTTTGACGATAACTACCTGGCCAATATAGATACAGATGACATGATCGGGCTGTATCTCAAAGAGGTCGGTCGCGTGCCGCTCCTGACTGCAGAAGAAGAGGTCGATTTATCTCAGCGGATTGAGATGGGCCGTATCGCAAGAGAAGAACTTGCACGCGGCGGTGCTTCGACGCATCGCCGGATGGAACTGCGCAGACTTATAGAAGATGGCTGGTTTGCAAGGGAACACCTGATTACGGCGAATTCCCGCCTGGTGATCAGCGTAGCCAAAAAATATATGGGCCGTGGGGTGCCTTTTCTCGATCTGATCCAGGAAGGCAATATCGGCTTGATCCGGGCCGCAAAAAAATTCGACTACCGCCGCGGCCATAAATTCAGCACATATGCTACCTGGTGGATCCGCCAGGCCGTAACGCGGGCAATCGCGGACCAGGGCCGGACGATCCGGGTGCCCGTCCACATGGGCGACCAGATCAACAAACTCCTCCGGGTCCAGCACCAGATCACACAGCGGCTTGGACGCGAGCCAAATCTGGACGAGCTGGCAGAAGCGCTGCAGGTCCACCCGAAAAAAGTGGAGAATATGATCCAGGTTGCGAGGCGCCCGCTTTCACTGGAAACGCCGACCGACGATGAAGAGGATTCCGTGCTGGCGGATTTCATTGAGGACCATGACGCAACTGCGCCCGATGAAATGGCGACCTTCAACCTGCTGCGCCAACACCTTG
Organism: Anaerolineales bacterium; assembly: GCA_041564295.1. Lineage (GTDB taxonomy): Bacteria > Chloroflexota > Anaerolineae > Anaerolineales > JABWBV01 > DATDOR01. Next base: position 2,124 of record JBFGQG010000458.1, read on the forward strand.
ATGAAGTCCTGTTTAACCTGCCGCCGCGCGAAGTCCGCATTTTACAGCTGCGATACGGTCTTCTGGACGGCCAGGCGTACACACTCGAAGAAGTGGGGCGGAAAATGGGCGTGACACGTGAACGGGTTCGGCAAATTGAAGCACAGGCTTTGAGCCGGCTGCGCCACCCGGCTGTCCGTCGAAAGCTTCGGGAGTATCTCAGCTGATCTTCTAGCTCCGGTAAGGTTTCCATCAAAATGCCTCGCGTTTCAACCGGGGCATTTTTCGTATAAGCATAATCGATCATGGTGGAGGGTTGATTGGACCTGAACCTCATCATACAGAATGAAATCAGTAAACTGGATGCGGACGCCTGGGATGCGTTGACTGAAAAGACGCCATTCACCAGCATCCGCTGGCAGACTTTTTGCGAACACGTTCACGACCACGACCAGCCGTTTTATTTCGTCGTCGAAGCGGACGGCAGGTACATCGCCGCAGCCGTTTTCTGGCTGTACTTCCGGCCTGCCATCCCTGATTTTCCCCCCTTTATCGAGAAAGTGCTGGCCCCTTTTTTTTACCAAAGACCGCTGTTTTTATGTGAAATTCCAGTTGTTGAAGCGAACGGCCTCGTCCTGCCTGAAGAACCTGAATTGAAAGCCGCAGCGATGGCGAAGATCCTGGATGGCGCTGAAAAGATCGCTGTTCAACAAAAGTGCTCATTCGTTGTGTTTGGGCATCTCTCCGCTGAACTGGACGGCGAATTCCCTCCGGCTGCGAATTATCATTCTGTACGGTTATTCCCGGGGACGATGTTAGACCTGCAAGGTGTGACGAATTACGAGGCTTACCTCGAGAGACTGAACAAGAAGCAGCGAAAAAATATCCGGCGTAATCGCAGAAGCGCGCTTGAAGGTGGTGCGAAGATCGTGCGCAGGGGTCATATGGACGCGGAATTGGCGTTCAGCCTTGCATCCAACGTGGGTGAGAAACACAACGCGCCGCTGCGCAAAGAAACTAAGCGTCATTTTGCGAGCATCGAAATGGTCGAATCTTGCTGGTTGACCGTTGAAATCGCCGGGAAAGTGGTCGGCTTCGACCTGCTGCTCGGCGACCAGGGGGTCTGGAAGGTCAAGGCGACCGGTAATGATTATTCGGCTGACAATATCTATTTCCTGCTTTCTGATGAGGATGTCCGGTTTGCAATAGACCAGGGTGCCCGGATGCTTCATGCAGGCACGCACCTTTACCAT
>JBFGQG010000459.1:0-3350 GCA_041564295.1 Anaerolineales bacterium
CGTCCGGTTTTACAAGCCGCTGCGCGTGCTTTTCTCGGCGGTCCGGCGTTTGAACCCGGCCCCTGGGACGATATGTCAGCCTGGTTCGGAATGCCCGCTGTTCAAGGCGAGAAATCTCTAGATCTGACGAGCGCGAAAATGTTTCTGCACCATCCCCGATGTACCACGCGCGCTTCGCTGCGCGCGGCCGAGTTCATCCACCGTCCGGGTCACGCAGACCAGCTCCATGTCGACCTCTGGTGGCGCGGGATGAACCTCGCTGCTGATCCGGGGACGTACCAGTACAATGCGGATCCGCCCTGGAACAACCCGCTGGTTTCTGCATATTTCCACAATACGATTACGATTGATGGACATGACCAGATGACGCCGGCCGGTCGGTTCCTTTATGTTGATCGCGCGCAGGCGAAAAGACGCCAATATACAAACGCAATTCAGGCCGCAGAACATGACGGCTACAGAGCGCTTGGTCTCACACACAGGCGTTCGCTTACGCCTACGCCCACCGGCTGGCGCGTTGAAGACGCTGTTTTTGGACAAACCGGCCGGTCGCACAGGGTCCGCCTCCATTGGTTGCTGCTCGATCATGACTGGATCCTCGACGGACGAAGCCTGGTTCTCAAAACTCCGGAAGGGCCAGTCAAATTGAAAATCGAGGTTCCCGACGAAATCGGATACACAATCGGACTGGTTAGAGCCGGAGAAAGGCTGATCGGGCTGGATGCACACCCTGCAGCGGGCTGGTATTCGCCCACTTATGGCGTTAAAACGCCGGCGCTTTCATTCAGTGTCGAAATCGAAACATATGCGCCGGTCCGGTTCGTCACTGTCTGGGAATTTCCGGAGGATGCATAATGCATATCCTTCTGATCCACCAGGCTTTTGCGTCGCTCGATGAGCCTGGTGGGACGCGGCACCACGAATTCGCTCTCCACCTGTCGAAGGCCGGTCACAAAGTGACCGTCATCGCAAGCCCGGTCAGCTACCTGACCGGTAAAAACACGCCCGAAAAACGATCGCCAACGAACGGCAGCCGCGTTACGATCCTGCGAGCATACACTTACTCAGCGCTGCATAAAAGCTTCGTCCACCGGGTATTAGCTTTCTTGAGCTTCATGTGGTCCTCGTTTTGGCTGGGCCTGCGTGTGAAGGAAGTTGACCTGGTATGGGGGACCTCGCCACCGATTTTCCAGGGGCTCACGGCCTGGCTGTTGGCGCGTCTGAAACGAGCCCCGTTTCTCTTTGAAGTGCGGGATTTGTGGCCTTCGTTCGCTGTTGCGGTCGGAGTGCTGACCAATCCGGTTTTGATCGGCCTATCGGAATGGCTGGAAAAGTTTCTCTACCGGCGTGCCGACCGCTTGATGGTGAATTCGCCGGGTTTTATCGACCATGTCAGCGCGCTCGGAGCCAGGGAGATTTCCCTGGTTCCCAACGGTGCAGACGCCGAGATGTTCGACCCTGCCGCCGACGGCGCGGCATTTCGTTTGAAACACGAACTCGGCTCATGCTTTCTGGCGCTTTATGCTGGCGCTCACGGGATGTCGAATGACCTCGACGTATTGCTCGACGCTGCCAGGAAGCTTTCAGATCTGCCGGACCTCCTGATCGTTTTTCTGGGAGACGGGAAGGAGAAAGCCAGGCTGGTCGAGAAAGCCGCTTCGATGGGTTTGAAGAACGTTCGCTTCCTGCCGCCTGTGCCGAAAACAGCCATGCGCGAAGCGCTAGCTGCGGCGGATGCCTGTGTAGCTATATTGAAACCGGTCGAAATGTATAAAACGGTTTACCCGAATAAAGTGTTCGATTACATGGCGGCCGGGCGCCCGGTTCTGCTGGCGATCGAGGGAGTCATCCAGGAAGTAGTATCGGCAGCCAGAGCCGGCATCCTTATCCGACCTGGTGATGCCCAGGCTCTTGCAGAAGGGGTAAGATCGCTCGCTGCGGACCGCGAATCTGCCCGAGCGATGGGCCTCCGCGGTCGCTTATATGTTGAAAACCACTTCAACCGCCTCCGCCTTGCGGAAAAGTTCGTTAAAATAGTTGAAAACCTTGAGAAAAGGACCTGAAAATTATGACCCTTGAAATCGGCCTGACGCTTGGTATCCTGGTCGTAGCAATATTGCTTTTCATCACTGAAAAGGTCCGGATGGATGTCGTCGCATTGCTGGTTCTGGTGTCCCTGACGATTTTAGGCCTCGTCACGGCCGAGCAAGCCATGTCGGGTTTCAGCAACGCAGCTGTCATAACGGTCTGGGCTGTGTTCATTCTGAGCGGCGCTCTTTCTCGGACCGGCGTCGCCAACCAGGTTGGGGCGCAGATTATCCGCATCGCAGGCAGCAGCGAAGTCCGGCTGCTAATCATCATCATGCTGACGGCCGCAGTGATGTCTGCGTTCATGAATAACGTCGGCGTCGTCGCGCTTTTGCTGCCGGTCGTCGTCAGCATCGCTCGGCGAACGGGCCTGTCCCCCTCAAGGCTATTGCTGCCGCTGTTGATCAGTTCGATGCTGGGAGGCATGACGACTTTGATCTCGACGCCGCCGAACATCCTTGCCAGCGAAGCCCTTGCCAAAGCGGGTTACGTCGGCTTCGGACTTTTCGATTTCACTCCGGTAGGCGGCATCCTCGTATTGAGCGGCATCTTATTCATGGTTTTGATCGGACGGCATTTACTGCCGAAACCGGCAGCGAAGGATGGAGATCCGCGTAAATCGCACGTCAACATCGAACAGGCCTATTTGATGACGGAACGCCTGGCGAAAGTCCGCATCCCTGCGAATTCACCTTTGATCGGCAAAACAATTTCGGAAACGCGATTTAGTTCAGCGCTTGGAATCACGGTCCTGGATGTCAGGCGAGAAGGCAACCGTCAGTTTGTTCCCAGGGCGAACACGCGCCTTCAAGGCGGAGACCTGCTGACCGTCGCCGGCAGGCTGGACTTCTTCGAAGAGATCTTAGGGCGCGAATATCTGTCCGTGGAGACCGAAGGTGTGACGATCTCAAACCTTTCAACACCCGAGATTGGGCTTGCCGAATTACGCATCGAACCCAACTCAAACCTGATCGGCGCCTCGCTGCGCCAGCTCAATTTCCGCAACAGGTTCGGCGTGATCGTGCTCGCCGTGAAACGTGACGGAAAAGAGCTCGTCTCAGATTTCGACCGGATTTCCCTGCTCCCGAACGACAGGCTGCTCGTCCAGGGAAGGCGAGACCAGCTCAATTCGCTCGGCGAAAAATCGGAATTCACAATTATTGAACAGAATGGGTTGAGCGAAAACCTTAAAGCCAGGCTGCAGGCAGTCAGCGTCCCGGAAGGGTCACCTCTCGTTGGGCGTTCGCTGGTTGAAAGTCATC
>JBFGQG010000460.1:0-3348 GCA_041564295.1 Anaerolineales bacterium
TCGAATCACGCTGGCCGGCCGCAGCCTGGAAAAAGCCCGGGCAGCGGCGGACCGGCTGAACCTCGAATTCCCCGGCGATCGTGTCTGTGCTGTCTACGCAGATGCCGCAGATATCGATTCACTCATCTCGGCCTTTTCGGGTAAAGACCTGGTCGTCGTCGCTTCAAGCACGGCGGTCTATGTGAGTAATGTGGCCGAGGCAGCACTAATAACCGGCGTCGACTACTTCGATGTCCAGTTTTCAGCGGAAAAGGTACAGACCCTCGAAAAATTGAGACCCGAGATCGAGCACGCAGGACGCTGCTTCATCACGGATGGCGGCTTTCATCCGGGCCTTCCGGCAGCGATGGTGAGGTTTGCGGCCGAGCAGTTCGACACCCTGGAAACTGCGAATGTCGGCAGCGTGATCCAGATCGACTGGAATCAGTTGGATCTCTCCCCTTCCACGATTGATGAGTTTGTCGGCGAGTTCCTGGGGTTTAGAACCGATACTTTTAAAGATTCGCGATGGCAGAAAGCCGGTCTTCGCGACATGCTGATTCCCAGGAGGATAGACTTCGGAGGTGAATTTGGACGCCGATACTGCCTGCCAATGTATCTGGATGAGATGCAAGTTCTCCCGGAAAGGATACGCGGGTTGAAGGAAACGGGTTTCTTCGTCGGGGGTTTCAACTGGTTCGTGGATTGGGTCCTTTCTCCAGTAATTTGGGCCTGGTTGAAACTCCTGCCGGTCCGGGGTTTGCGACCAATGGGGCGGTTATTACGTTGGGGGCTGGACACATTTTCGCGACCCCCATACGGTACACTGCTTCGTCTGGAAGCCAGAGGATACCTCGATCGCCAGGAGAAGCTTTGCGTGATGACTATCTTTCACAGGGATGGATACATGATGACGGCCATTCCCGCAGCGGCATGTTTGCTGGAGTATCTATCTGAAAAAGAGCGGAGAACCGGGCTCTTCCTCCAAGCCCATTATGTAACGCCGGGCACGTTTTTCAGGATGATAAATTCGCTTGGCGCGCAGGTATCAATAGAATAAGTTTTGATTGCAGTATTATCGAAAATCATTCAATGTGGCTGGTTTGAGTCATCTTCATGATGAATCGCAGGAGTTGGGTACGAATACACTTCATTTTCATCTGCATCTCTGCTCGCAATCCAACGAAGGACAAGCGAATAGGTCAGAATAGAACCACCGCCGGCAACCAATGCAATTACACCACCTATGCCGGCTGTATTCACAAGCCAGTAGAAAAACTGGAATATCGGGTACTCCATCGGAAAATTCATTGTATTCCCTCCGGTTTCATGGCTCTGCAGTCCAGACATTCATGTAACCAGTCCTGCTGACCAAGTATTTTCTGCATGTAATTCATTTCTGCTTCGCTAACGGTTGGTTTGCCGCACCGCTTGCAGCGAACTCGAGGGCTACTGACCAGGATTTCTCTCTTAGAATCGCCATTTGCTCTTGAATTGGCCGGAGATATAACCAGGGCACCTGGCTCACAAGAATCGACGCACTTCCAGCAACCGGTGCATAACTTCCCGGACAATATCAATCCAGTTTCTGAATCCGTTTCACGCATTACCAGCGCCCGGGTTGGGCATACCTGAGTGCAAAAACCGCATAAAGTGCACTCCTTTTGAGATTGTATTGCCGGCAGATTTCTGGATAATATCACCCTTACGTTTGGCGATATACTTTCCGATATCCATCCTGCCAGGAACCTCCCGATGGGTGCGTAAACCGGATCCCTGGACAATTCGAGTTGGCGGCCGAGATCCACGAGCCAGTCGCCGGCATGCTCTTTCAAAAATAATCGCTCCCGTCTTCGGGAATTCCCATTTTTCACATCTGCCTCAACCAGATAAGCAAGGAATGCTAATTCCATGGACACATGATCGGGGAGCTCACTCTCTATAGTAGTTAATCCATTAAGCCAGTAAATTTGCTCAACTGCAAAAGTTTCCGGACCAGCAATTCGACCGCTCTTATAAAGCGACTCATACATCATTACCGGTTGGCGGATGCCCTGCCCATAGATCACTGCATGATACCTCTGCCTTCTGATCGTGATCGCTTCTGGTGGAATTTCGTTGAGGTCCAGAACGGCATTCCTGGCGGATGCAGAAAACCGGGATGCATCAACAGCCAGATCATAGATCGGCCAGGAGTTGCCTGAATAAGAGAGCCATTCCGGCGGATCGGATAGAGCTTCAGCTAAAAAATGGTACAGGTTCGCCCGTGTATTCATCAACAAACAAATGGGGGACGACAAGTCCCCCATCAATAATCAGTCCTTCAATGCTTTGGCAAAATGAGAGACGATATCCATTGGTATCGGTAGAATCGTCGCATTCTTTTCGCTTGCAACTTCAACGAGTGTTTGCAGATAGCGAAGCTGCAGGCTCGCTGGCGATTTAGAAAGCTTGTCAGCTGCTTCGACAAGCGCCGTAGAAGCTTCTCTTTCACCATCGGCATGAATGATCTTCGCCCGTTTCTCACGTTCTGCCTCTGCCTGCCTCGCCATTGCGCGTTGAAGACCTTCAGGAAGCAGGACGTCTTTCACTTCCACTACGCTAACCTCTACCCCCCAGGGATCTTCTGTATGTTCGTCGATGATCTCGCTGAGCATTTTATTGATCCGATCTCGATGGGATAACAGCTCATCGAGATCCGACTGGCCCAGGACACTTCGAAGGGTCGTCAAAGCGATCTGGCCAGTTGCACGTGAATAATCACGTACATTCAGAATGGCACTTGTCGCATTCACAACACGGAAATATACAACCGCATCCACCTGAACAGTCACATTATCCCGGGTGATCACTTCCTGCGGCTCCACGACAAGCGTCTCTACACGCATATCCACTTTCACAAGGCGATCAATATATGGAATGATCATGTTTAAACCCGGGCTTCGTTCTCCGCGCAGCTTGCCGAAGCGAAACACGAGGCCTTTTTCATATTGCCAGATGACCTTAAAGGTCGCCGGCAAAAGGATCACAACAGCGATCACAATCAAAACAGTCAGGTAAGGCTGATCAGGCATGGTTATCCTCCACGAATTTTAGTTCCCCACCGGCGAACCCGTTTAAGGAAGCCACTTGGCTCGGGTTGGGGTATGACAATTTTGGACTGGGCTTCTTGTATGACTTGCCCTTCGGCGATCTCCCAGATGGATACAGCAGGAAACAGCCGGAAAAATACTAAGAACATCAAACAAAACAATGCAAACGAAGCAGCTGTCAGGGATATTTCTGTCAGAGTCGGTTGGTATATCGCATATGGGATCAGGCGGGGGTGAGTCATGGTCGGAACAATGATGTTCCATCGCTCCAACCACA
>JBFGQG010000461.1:0-3333 GCA_041564295.1 Anaerolineales bacterium
AATCACCCAGGCCGTATTTTCTGAACCTTCCGTATCGGCGAATTCACGGATTACTCTTCCTAAATCCGTGGTATTCCATGATGCCAGATTGTATTGGTCGTTGTACTGCCGGAAAACAAGGTCGTAATTCATCAACGCCGAAAAGGAAATCAAGGCAACTGCGATCGCCCAGGCAGTGAATGTGCCCCAATGCGAGCTGACCCAACGCTTGATAGAGGTCATCAAACCTACCAGCGGCATCGCAGCGATAATAAAGACCGGGATGATCGCACCACCGCTTCGGTTCAGCGAGGGATTCTCTGAAGGGAAAGCAAGGGAAAGCGCGCTGGGCATCAACAACAGCGGTATTGACAGGATCAAGACGGAGTCCTCCCAGCGGCGCTGACGGGCATAACGCAGGATGAGAAGGAAGAAACCAAGGTGAAAAAGCGCGCCGGAAACGACATCTAACGCAGGCCGGAGAACAACTGAGTGCACCCAGGTATTGCCGTTATCCCATGCAAACATCGTCAGAGACCGCCACATGTTCTCCGTGAATATCTTGAGTGGATTTTCCGGTAATGGCGCTTCGATTGAAGTTAATCGGGTCAGGGAACGATAGAGGACGAGATTCTGGTTTGCTTCGCTTTCGGAGATAAACCGCAGGAGGGGAAGGAAAATGACAAAAGAAACAGCGATGACAACGCCAAGGTGCCAGAGCCCCTGCACTCTTTTGGAATCGGTCATGGCATGAAGAATAAACAATACAACGATCGCAACAACGAGGAATGGGACGAACCGATATGGACTGTAACCGTGCAAACCGAGGCCAAGGAAAATGCCAGCCCAAATAAAATCATTCCGGTTACCCCGTCGCAACCCTCTAACGATATAGAAGATCGTCGGGGCGACGAAAAGCGGGGAGAGCGAGAACCGGAGGGCAACTCTCGTAATAACGTTCAGCCAGTACGATATACCAGCAAACACCATTGCTATCAGTCCGACCTCACGATTTGCGATTTCTTTTCCGAGCAGGTAGATGTAAGGCAGAGCAACAATTCCTGCAAGTGCTGTCCCCATCTTCAAAGCCATGAACGTGAGGTCAAACCCGAGCACCCTGGCGGTAAAAGCAGTGAGGTACATCTGGACGAACTCTCTCCCTGTGTTGCGAGGGAAGAAGATCCTTGTCTCACCGTTAAGCAAATCCTGGACGTCCTGGAGTTTTTCAGCATGGTCGCTGAACATTTGCAGAGGTACAGAATTGAGGTGATAAAAGCGAAAGAATAAGGCGAGTCCAAATCCGATCGTAAACGTAATCGACCAGGTCGACAGCCTGATCGTATATGGCGGCGTCAGCTTCCTGGCCAAATCTTGCAATCGTCCCGACCGTGGATTCATTTCAGCCAGGCCGAATGACAGCAGCAATAATGCTCCAACCCAGATAACCAGGTTAAAAAATGTAAATCGGTTGCCACCAAGGACCAGAAACGCCAGCAAAATCGCCGGCATTGCGATCAGCACTAATTTCCGGTTGACGAAATAGCTGTCCTTCCGGTAATTTACCCGGGGGATTTCAGGTAATTCATACTCACCGGAGTAAACTGCCCAGATCGCAGCTGCAATCGCGATCACATAAAGGGTCACCCCCATGGAGACGAGGCGATCAGGTGGTTCAAAAGCGCTTTGCGCGAAAAGCGCCAGAAAAACAGCGCCTAAGCTCCTCCAGGGAAACTGCCTGCTTTCGGACACCGTCTGGTCTGCCGGCTCAATGTCGGCGGCGACCTCCGGACCTAACGCTACCGATCTTTCGCCAACCGGTGGTTCCTGGTACAACCGGACGCGCTCAGGAGGTTTCTCTTCTGGCACAAAGACCGGTGGACTTTCAGGTGCAGCATCCGTTTCAATACCTGTAAGCCGAATCCGCTCCTTGCGCGGGTCGAGCACGGATTTCAAATAATCGAGCAGGCTGGGTTCGTTATTCATATCAGAGATCGTCGGTTCAGGATTAATTTGTAAGCGATTTTTTGATATCGATGAATAGCTGTTCGTATTTTTGAGCAGTCCTATCAGGGCTGAAGGTCTCCCTGAGATCTTCATCTTTTCCTTGAAACGCTTCTGGGGCATCAAAAATCCGGATGACCGATTCGCATAGTGCGCTGGAATCTCCGATCGGTATGACATCCCCCATCCCCGTCATTTCAATCGGAACTCGCACACCAGGAAGATTGGAAGCGACCACAGGTACACCGTTCATCATCGCTTCAATTTGCACAAACCCGAAGGTTTCTGTGGAATTCAATGAAGGCACACACAGCACATCCAGATTCGGATAAAAAGCCGCCATTTCTTCGAGCGTCAGCACACCTAAAAATTCCCAGCGGTCCTGCTCCTGGAGCTCCCGGATGCGGGGGAACAATCGGCTGATGTATTCCTGTTCGCCCCAGACACCCTGGTATTGGCCGGCAAACAAGACCTTTGTATCGGGATACTTCTCAAAAATACCAGGTAAAGCGTCCAGGAGGATTTCAATGCCTTTTTCTGAAGCAAAACGTGTTGCCATACCAATAATCTTTTTTCCATCAGGGTTGTGCCTTGCTTTGAAAGCTGCAATTTTCTCTTCTGGAGCAGGCGCGAGTTCGACAGGCGGTGTGATCGTAACACGCTTGTGTTTATACCGGCTGAGGTACGGCGAATGCACAGCGAAGTCGTCCGTGTATGCGGTGATCCTGTGCGTAAACAGGGCCGTCATTCGGTTCGCATTATCCACGACAAAATTGACAAACCGGTTGAAAGGTCCCGGAGGCAGCAGCAGGTCGCTGTGATACGCAACGATGGTTGGTTTTTTGAGGATGCGCCCACGCACCGAAATGCCTGCAGCGTCCAGCTGCGGCAGATGCAGCAAGATGACGTCGTGCTTCAACACTTCACGGGAAGCGAGAAAACCAATCGTCGGCATGATAACGCCTTTATTTAAACGGGTCAGCACAGGTGCGCGAAGAACACGCACGCCGTCCACCCATTCTTCGCGCGGCGAACTCGGGTCAAAACGGCTCGTAAGGACGGTGACGGTGTGCCCGCGTTTCACGAAGGCCTTGGCTATCCGTTCAGCGTATATCGTTAGCCCTGATGTATGGGGGCGGTAATATGTAAGGACCGTCAGAATTTTCATAAACTCAAAGCTTATTTGAACTTTTCCAGATTTTCGGCAACCCAGTTATACAGGTCTCGAAGACCCGCTCTCAGATTTATCTTCGGCGTCCAACCCAATTTATCAGCAGCTTTCCGAATATCCTGGATGTTGACACGCTGGTCTCCGCGACGCCAGTCTTTATAAACAATAGGGATCGGACGGCC
>JBFGQG010000462.1:0-3315 GCA_041564295.1 Anaerolineales bacterium
ACATCCTGCCCGAGACCCATGAGAAAGCGCGGTTCTTCATCATATGGGTTCCGGTAGCGCAGAACGAGGAGCTTGTTTTCCGGGTAGATTGAAGCTACGTCCGCTTCCTCCGCGAGTATTTTGACCTTGATCTGGTACAGCAAGGCAATGACTTCGTCCGGCGGTGGGCCAAACCGGTCAGCCAGTTCGTTCAGCAGATCGTCCGTATCCGCGATTCTCCGGATATCGGCAAGCCTCCGGTATAGCTGGAGACGCGTATCCCGATCTTCAATATAATCGATTGGGATCGTCGCCGGGATCGGCAGGTCCACATTGACGGCAGGCCGCAGCGCGTAGACAGCCGCCAGGTCACCCAGCGGCATCCCTTCCGTATCCCTGGAAGAATCTGCACGGGCCTGCTGTACAGCTTCAGCCAACATGCGAGTGTACAAATGGAAGCCGACGGAAGCGATGTAGCCTGACTGGCGGGTCCCAAGCAGGTCTCCGGCGCCTCGGATTTCGAGGTCTCGCATGGCGATGTTCATGCCGGCGCCTAACTGCGAATTCTCGGCAAGCGTTTCAAGGCGCGCGCGCCCTTCAGGCGTCGGCTGGCGCTTGCGGTGGCGGAAGAAATACGCATACGCCTGGCTGGATGTCCGCCCAACGCGCCCACGCAGCTGGTAGAGCTGCGACAGTCCGAACATGTCTGCCCGATCAACGATCAAAGTGTTCGCGTTCGGGATGTCCAGGCCGGATTCGATAATCGAGGTGGACAGCAATACGTCCAATTCACCGAGTGAGAAGGCCTCCATAATCGCAGACAGTTTCTTCTCAGGCATCTGGCCATGCGCCACACCGATTTCAGCTTCCGGAACCAGCGAAACGAGGTGTGAACGCATTCCATAGATCGTCTGAACGCGGTTGTGGACAAAAAATACCTGCCCGCCTCGCTCCATTTCCCGCAGGATAGCCTGCCGTACCTGTTTTTGCGAATAAGGCCCGACATGTGTCACGATCGGCAGCCGTTCCTCCGGCGGCGTATTGATTGTCGATATGTCTCGCACGCCAGTCAACGCCATATACATTGTGCGAGGGATCGGCGTCGCCGTTAGAGTCAGGACATCTACCTCCGTCCGCATCTGTTTCAGAGTCTCCTTATGAGCAACGCCGAACCGCTGCTCTTCGTCAATAATGAGGAGCCCCAAATCATTGAATTCCACATCTCCGGACAACAGGCGGTGCGTACCGATAACTATGTCCACTTCTCCGTGAGCCAGGCGGTAAATAATTTCGCGCTGTTCAGCGTCTGTGCGGAAGCGTGAGAGCATCTCCACAGAGACCGGATACGGCGTCAGGCGGTCCCGAAAGGTATAGAAATGCTGCTGCGCGAGCACGGTCGTTGGGACAAGGATTGCCACCTGCCGCCCATCGTAGACCGCTTTGAACGCAGCTCTTAAAGCCACTTCAGTTTTTCCGTAGCCGACGTCCCCACAAATCAAGCGGTCCATGGGCCTGTCAGATTCCATATCACCTTTTACCTCTTGAAGGGCCTTCAACTGGTCTTCCGTTTCGGTGTACGGAAAACTGGCTTCAAGCTCTCGCTGCCAGTCGCTGTCCGGGCTGAACGAATATCCCTTCACGATAGACCGTTTTGCGTACAGGGCCAGTAAATCTTCTGCAACTTCGGCGACGGCTTCATTCACCTTTTCGCGCGCGCGCTTCCATTGTTGGGTACCGAGTTTCGTGGGTTTCGGATCGCGGCCGTCCGGCCCAACATAGCGCGTCAGGCGATCAGCCTGGTGGATGGGGACGTAAAGGTTGTCACCGTCATCGTATTCCACGGAGAGGAATTCACGCTCAATTCCGTCCATGAGGCGATTGACAAGACCCATAAACCGGCCGATACCGTGATCGATGTGCACCACCCAGTCCCCTACCTGCAGGTCCGCATAGGCTATTTCAGGTGTTTCATGAACACCTTCAGGAGGTCTCCTGACCTGGGGCCGGCGCCATCCGAAAATTTCTCCGTCTGAGAGCACGTGCAGCGGGTTATCCCCAGGTGGTGAGTAGGTAAAACCTTCAGCGAGGCTGCCCGGCGTAAACACCGGTGGAGTGCCTTCGCCAGCCGGTTTAGATTGCTGCCAGAGTTCTGCAAGCCTTGATGACTGCCGCGAGATCACAACGCTTAGATCACCGCGGTACATCTGGGCCTGCAAATGATCCATCACGGCTGATATACGCCCTGCAAACCTCGTGTTCGGTGTAAATTGTCTGGCGATGTCGGATTTGTTGAGGTTGTCGACTGGGCCGAGTTGAAGTACGCGTTTATAGAGGGCCGCATCGTAAAGCTCGCTCCAACTGGTGTAAGGTAGAGGGAAATCCGCATCCAGCAGGCCCTCGCGCACTTTTTCTTCACGAAGTTCCAGCGCCTGGGATTCGATCTCCGATGAAGCTGTTTCGATTGCTTCTCGGTCATCCAGCAAAATTATGGCTTTGTCCGGCAGGTAATCGAGCAAGGACGCCTGCGGATGAAGGAGGGGAATATGGAACTCTGAAATCGTTTCAGCTTCCTCATTGGATTCTGAGAGAATAAATTCTCGGGCCGGCGTGATCAGCACCCTCTCCGCCGTTTCGACGGTCCTTTGGGTAGCCGGATCAAAGGTCCGCATCGTATCGACTTCATCGCCGAAGAAATCGATACGCACTGGCAGAGGTTCAGCCGGAGGCCATATATCGGCCAAACCACCGCGCTGTGTAAATTGCCCCGGCTGTACGACGACGTTCGTGTGTTCGTACCCTGCGGCAACCCAATCCGAGCCAAGGCTGGCCGGTTGTGCGACCTGCCCAACGCGCAGGTTTCGGGCATGGCGCACGAATTCTCGCCGGGGGAGTGTGCGCGCCATCAGGCTCCGGACAGAGGCGACGATCACCGGCGCAGACGGCGCACCATAACTGCCGCTGCCGCGTATGGCTTCCCAAATCCGCCGGCGTTCTTCTTCCCTGCTGTGCTCGCCGTTCCCCGTGCTTTCAAGAGACTCCAGCAGGGAAGCGGTAAGTTTTCGCGCGCCTGGGATGTGGTAAGCCGCGAGGGCAGTCAGCGTCTGCAGACGCTGTTTTCGCGTGCCTTCGTTCCATGACATCCGTTCATAGAATAAAGGGGTCGGTTCTGGGAAAAACAGCCGGGTACTTTCCGGACCGAGCCAGAGGTTGAGTTCATCGTAGAGAGTGAGTGAGTGGTCGGCGCGGTCGGTGATCAGCAGGATCGGAATGTCCAGTTCAGCCCGAAGCGCTGCAAGGAAGGCCAATCGAGTCGCCCGTGCGAGGCCAAGATTCGGC
>JBFGQG010000463.1:0-3297 GCA_041564295.1 Anaerolineales bacterium
CGGGTCAACGACATTCAGCTCGATCATCATAATGTACAGTATCTCTATAATGACGGTGAGCTTTTCCATTTCATGGATCTCGACACCTACGAACAGCCGGCTGTTCGCAAGGAAATTATTGAAGATGTCGCACTTTATCTCCTGGAAGGCATGGAAATGAAACTCACGTTTTACGGTTCAGAGCCTTTAGACCTTGATATGCCGATCACTGTCGAGCAAGAATTGACTTTCGTTGAGCCGGCTGTCAAAGGGGACACTGCAACTGGGATAACAACCCGAGCGGTCACTGAGACCGGCCTGGAGGTGCAGGTACCAGCATTTATTACAACCGGGGACAAAATACGAATCGATACCCGCACCGGGACCTATATCACGCGCGTGTAATCCATGAGAACACCGGCTGGGATAGAGTGCCCATATTTTTACGGCGATTATTTTCGAGGAAAAAAACAGGAGGAGTGTCGATTATTACCCGGCACTTCTCCCGAATCGCGCTGGCATCCGGCCTTGTGCGAGACCTGTCCTGTTCCCGGTATCGCGAAAGCCAATGCCTGTGAACACCAACAATTGTCTGCAAAGGTAGAACGCCGTTTACTCGGTTTCAAACGCCAGGTTGTGGTAAAGGCTTATTGCCACAAATGCGTCTGCGATGTCAATGACCCGCATATCGGCTGTGGTCAATGCCATCCAATCGTGCCGCAATTCTTCGTCGGAGAATAGTTTGACAGTTACATTATTGCTCGACCTTGATAATACGCTCCTGAAAAACGAAATGGGCGTTTTCCTTCCAGCATATTTCCGATCACTGCAGAAGGGTCTATCACCCCTGGTGCCTGAAGAGATAATGCTGCCGGTTTTTCTAGAAGCCGTGCAGGAAATGATGGGAAAGGAGCACATCGATCGAACTCTCCTGGATGTCTTCTACGATTATTTTTGTAAGAAGACTGGCGCCCCCAGGCACGAAATTAATCGCCTCGCGGACTCCTATTACAAATCCGCCTACCAGCAGTTGAAGACGGGTACGACTGTCGATCCAGGCGCTCAGCAAGCCGTTCGTATTTTCGTAGAACGCGGATACTCGCTTGTCGTTGCGACGAATCCACTGTTTCCGCGCATAGCGATCGAGCATAGGGTCCAGTGGGCAGAACTGCCGGTAGAAAACGGCCATTTTGATCTGATAACATCCAGTGAAGTGTTCCACTTCCCAAAACCATATCCGGCATATTATGCAGAAATTCTGGGATACCTGGGATGGCCGGACGGACCGGTTGTAATGATCGGTAATGACCCGTTAAACGACGTTGAAGGTGCCGGCCAGTTAGGTCTGGCGACCTATCTTGTTAAGAATAACGATCTCGAGCCTGCGGCGACCGATCGGAAGGGATCCGGTAAGATTGAAGCCGCACCGGCGTGGATAGATGAGAGCGATCCGGAATCGCTTCTGCCTAATTTCCGCACACCTGCTGCAATCCTGGCGATTTATAAGTCCACTGCTGCGGTCCTCGATTCTTACGTCCGCTTTTGTAATGAAACCGCCTGGAACCACCGAAATGGCTCCGAATGGACTGCACGCGAAGTCCTTTTCCATTTGAAGGATGTCGAACGGCAGGTCAATCTTCCACGCGTCCAATCCCTGATCGAACAAACCAATCCGTTTATTTCCGGCGTCGATACGGATGCCTGGTACGAAGACGGCTTCCCGAAAATGGGTAGTCCGAGGTCGATCCTGGATGATTTTCTCGATAGCCGGTTGGAAACGATCCGCCTGCTTTCAGGACTCGATGATGAAGACTGGCTCCGTCCAGCGCGCCACGCAATATTTGGGCCGACGGACATCCTGGAAATTGCTTATATCATGGCGCGTCATGATCAATTGCATATGCGGCAGTTTTCAGAATTATTATCTATCGTTTAAAATTTATAACCGTATCGAACAGACTAAGTTCGGGTTAAGCTTTTTAGAAATCTTTCCTGTTATTTGAATTTTCAATTTGAAATCCGATCAGTCATTTTATACAGAAGCTTGTCGCTGGCTTCCGTAGTCGAATTGCGAATTCAGGCCGGCGAGAAGGGTTTACGGTGGAATTCCGTGGAGGATATATGCGAAATAGAGTTGTTATCACGGGCATCGGCTGCATAAGCCCATTAGGACACAATGCAGATGATACGTGGAAAAATATTGTGAACGGTGTTTCAGGTGCAGCCCGCATCACTTTGTACGATCCAGGAGATGCCAAGATACAGATTGCTGCGGAAGTCAAGGAATTTGACCCTGTGTCAGTGTTTGGTGTGAGGGAGTCCAGGAAGATGGACCGCTTCACCCAATTTGCGCTTTTCGCAGGCTATGAAGCCGTAAAACATGCCAGGCTCGAAATAACCGAAGAAAATCGGGACAGGATTGGTGCAGTGATCGGCACTGGTATTGGAGGGATCGGATCGCTTTCCGAACAATTCGATGTTCTTCGGGATCGCGGGGCAAATCGAATCAGCCCGTTCTTGATTCCAATGATGCTGCCGGACACTGCAGGCGGAACGATGGCGATCGAGATGGGATTCAGAGGACCGAACATGGCAGTCGTTACTGCCTGCGCTTCTGGCACGAATGCTGTCGGTGAAGCTGCTGCCGTTATCCGGAGAGGCGGAGCAGACGTCATGCTTGCCGGCGGGGCTGAAGCCGCGATCGTCCCGATTTCGATGGGAGGACTCGGCGTGATGAACGCCATGTCTGCCCGCAATGACTCACCTGCGGAAGCTTCTCGCCCCTTTGATCTCGACCGTGATGGGTTCTTGATGGGCGAAGGGTCTGCCGTCATGGTCCTGGAGGACCTCGATCATGCAATTGCCCGGGGCGCCCATATTCTGGCGGAGGTGTCCGGGTACGGCATCACGAATGATGCTTATCACATTACCTCTCCTGCGGAAAACGGTGCTGGGGCGGCCATCTGCATGCAGCAGGCGCTGGCTGATGCAAATTTCGATATTGAAGACATCGACTATATTAATGCGCACGGCACGAGTACACCCTTGAACGATAAGAGTGAAACCGCTGCGATCAAGACCGTATTCGGCGAACAGGCTTATTCAATCCCCGTCTCTTCGACGAAGTCGATGACCGGCCATCTCCTCGGTGCTTCCGGAGCGTTGGAAGCATTGTTCTGTGTCAAGGCGATCGAAACAGAGACGCTGCCCCCTACGATCAATTACACAACTCCGGATCCGGAATGCGATCTCGATTACGTACCAAACCACGCTCGAAAAACTTCTCCTCGCCATATCATGTCAAATTCATTCGGTTTC
>JBFGQG010000464.1:0-3297 GCA_041564295.1 Anaerolineales bacterium
CTCTGCCGAGGTTGGGCGTGCGGCGAGTTCGATCCTGCGCGTGGACGAGTTGCTGCCGACCGCTGTAAACCTGATTGGCGAAAGGTTCCAGCTGTATTACACCGGTGTATTCATGGTTGATGAAACCGGTAAGTGGGCTGTCCTTCGTGCAGGCACAGGCGAGGCGGGTGAAAAACAGCTCGAAGCGGGGCATAAACTGGAAGTCGGTGGGAAATCGATGATCGGACAATGCATTGAAACCCAGGAGGTCCGCCTGGCGATGGACGTCGGTGAGGAAGCAGTGCGTTTTGAGAACCCGGAGCTGCCTGACACTCGCACCGAAATGGCCCTTCCGCTCGTGGCCGGTGGCAAATCGATCGGCGCATTAACGATCCAGTCGACGAAACCCGCCGCCTTCACGAAAGCAGACATTACCGTGTTCCAGACGATGGCCAACCAGCTCGCAACCGCCATCCAGAACGCCGCACTCTACGAACAATCCCAGGAAGCGACAGATTTTGCGCAAGAACAGCGCCGCATTGCTGACGCGCTCCTGAAGTCATCGGCCCGCTTCTCAACAACACAGGACCAGGAGGTCATCAACGACATCCTTATCGAAGAAATTGACGACCAGGTCCGGCCCGACCAGATTAACATTTTCTTCTGGGATGAGAACCAGCAGCGTTTCATGCTCGTTCGCCGCTACACCCCTGGTGATCCAGAAGATGATTATGAAGTCGGGCAGATGATCTCCCCGGAAGAAGCGCCGATATTGTGGCGGATATATTCGGAGGCTGAACACGATTACGACCCTGAATGGCGCGAGGACGGGTTTGTCCATGAAAAATATCGTTTACCACTGAGGCTTGCAAACCTGCCCATCGGCGTGATCGAGATTTACCACACCGCCAGGGACGCACATATCCGGCCTGAAGACCGTGCCATCATTGACGGCATTCTCCAGCAGGCCTCTGTCGCTATTCAAAGCGCACAGACCTTCCGGCAGACGCAGGAAGCGCTTGCCCGTACCGAAGCGCTTTACCTGGTCGGGCAGGCGGCTTCCAACATGGAAAATCTAGCCACCCTGCTGCAGTCCGTCGCGAACACAATTGCAGATACGCTGCCGGCAAAAGAAGTATCCATTGTGACACTCGACCTGCAAGGGCAGAAGGTGCTCAACTGCATTAAGTCCAGTCTGATCGACGAGGACATGCATTTGCCAACTTTCAAGGAAGTCATGGACAGTATGGCTGGCTGGGTCGTTCGCGAGCAGCGTTGGGCGCTTTCACCCAGGGCGATGCCGGACGACCGCGAATCCGAAGCTGCACAGGAAAATCGCCGCCAAACGGGTGAAGGCAGCCGGCTGGTCGTCCCTCTCATGATGCGCGGGCGCGTCCTCGGCGCCATCACGGCAATCAATGACGTCAACTTTGCCGAATACGACGAACAGGATGCCGACCTGATGGTCGCAATGGCGCTACAGGTTAGTGTTGCAATCCAGAACAGCGAACTGTATGCAGAAACGCAGATTACTGCATCTAACGAGCGCTTATTGAACCAGATTGGTTCGCAATTGACGCAATCGCTCGATTTTGAAACAATCCTGCGTACTGCAGTGGAAGAAATCGGTCAGCTGCCAAACATCACCAACGTTACGCTGACCGTCGGAAATAAGAAAACCAATAACGGAGATGAGGCCGGTTAACGGCGCTCATCCTGGGAGCAAGCGCTGTGCATGAAACGCTGATCCAACAAATCATCCAACATTTTGGCTCGCTGGATAATGTTCCCGAGGAAATGAAACCGTTCCTCGATGAGATCAACCAGATGTACATGAACGGCGAGGTGCCGGCAGCTGCGAATGCAGTTGTAAGGCAGAAGCTGGGTGTCGGTCCACAGAAACCGCTCGAAGTCCGCTCAGAAAGGAAGGATAAAGGGGGAAACGGCCATTCTGTGAGCGATCTCGCCATTCCGATCCAGCTCCGTGGACAGACTCTCGGGGCTATCAACCTGAGTTTTGCCGACTCCGATGCAGCGACGGCATCTGAACCGCTGTTGCAGCAGATTTCCAGCCGCCTGGCCCTTGCGATGGACAATGCCCGGCTGTTTTCGGAAACGCAGGACGCTCTCGCCCGCACGAATGCGCTCCTCGAAGTCAGCCGCACAGCGATCGAATTTGAATCTGTTACAGCCCTCCTCGAGCGAACTGCAGAAATTATCGCCCGGACGTTGAATTCCGACCGAGTCGTCATCCCCCGGATTGAAACCAATAAATCACAGATCCTGGAGGCCGTCGGCGCCGGACCGGGCGTCCACCACAGCCCGCTCGATCTCTCTTTCCATGACCTTATCGATGGTTTGCACGGCTGGGTATTTCATAAGCGGCAGCCTGCAATTTCATTAAGGGACAAGCCGGATCCGCGCGACAGTGAGAAAACACGCAACCTGCGGATTCTCGCAAACAGCGGCTCGATGCTGGTTGTGCCGCTCTTAGCCCGTAACAGGCTCAACGGCATGATCACGGCCGTCAACATGCTGGACCAGGCGAATTTCACAGAGCAGGACATGGACCTGCTTGTAGCGATGGCCAACCAGATCAGCACAGCCCTGGAAAATGCCTCGCTGGTAGAAGATCAGCGGCGCCGGCTGCAGGAGCTTTCCGTACTTGTCGAAGGCAGCCGTATTTTCTCAACCGCACCTACGGACCTTACGGAAGCCACGGAAACGGTCTCGCGCTATTTCCTCGAGATTGCGAACGCTAACAGTTCAAGCGTTGGTTTTAATCGCGCAGATGAAGACTACGTGTACTTTATGGCTGATACGAAAAGCAATCTCGGCATTATCTCCGTTGAAGAGAATCCGGGGCAATGGAATTTCGCCCTCGATGAGTATCCGTTTACCAGGAACTTGATGGAACGCCGGCAAGCGGCGGCGGTGTCCATCTCCGATCCGGATATTGATCCGGCGGAAAAGCAATACCTTGTCGATCACGACGTTAAGACACTCGTGATCCTCCCGATGGCATCCAAAGGACAGACAATCGGCCTCATCGAGCTTGAGTACCTCGATGAAGAGATGGAATTCGACCAGGAACAGCTTGATTACTTCACAACCCTGGCCAACCAGGCCGCGGCAACATTGGAAAACCTGCAGCTGCTCCAGGTGCAGCAGCAGCGGGCGCTGGAACTACAGACGGCGGCTGAGGTCTCCCGGGCCGGGTCATCTATCCTCAATCCGGACGAACTGCTGCCCCAAACAGTTGAATTGATTAAAGACCGCTTCAACCTCTATTACGCCGGCATTTTCCTCGTTGACGAC
>JBFGQG010000465.1:0-3296 GCA_041564295.1 Anaerolineales bacterium
AGATGATTGATCACCTCGGATTCCGCAAACACGGCGCAGACACCGGATATCGGTACCGGTTCTTTGGATGTTGCCGCCAATGGACCGATTTCCTGGGTCTCAAACCCCATGTAGTGCGCAGTCTTTTCAAGAAACGCACCCGTTCCGGCAGCGCATTTGTCATTGAGCCGAAAAGATTTCACTTTGATGTGGTCATCCAGGCGAATCGCTTTCATCGTTTGCCCGCCCACATCGAGAATTGTGCGGGTGTTGGGGAAAAGAAGCGACGCGCCCCGGGCGCTGGCGGTCAGATCCGTGACATTGACATCCCGGAAAGTCACCTGGTGCCGCCCAAATCCGGTTGCGACAATGTACGTGATATCACCGTCGGAAAGTTCCGCAGGTTCCAATACTTTCTTTAAAGCTCTGCGTGCGGCCTCCTCCAGCTTAAAGCCGGTGTTGACCATCCCGCGCCCTACGATGTTGGCTTTTTCGTCGAGGAGAAGTGCCTTGGTATAGGTCGAACCGACGTCGATACCCGCCACGTATGTCATGCTGATTTCTCCGCAAGGCCGGCTGCTGTATTTTTTGCGGGGGCTCTTCGAGCCACGATGTAATCTAGCGCGAACAAGCCTGCGCCTAAGGCACCCATGTAATGAGATTCTTCGCTCACGTTCAACTTCAGACCCAGGTTATCTTCCAGTGCGTAGATCATTCCGGTGTTTTTTGCGACCCCGCCGGAAAAAGTCACCTCCTCTTCGATTCCAACCCGGCGCAGCAATCCGATGGAGCGCTTGGCGATGGACTGGTGCACGCCCATCAGGATATCCTCGATCTTCTTGCCCTTACCCAGCCAGGAGAGTACCTCTGACTCTGCGAACACGGTGCAGGTGGTGCTGATGCGAACAGGCCTTTCCGATTCCAGCGCTGTGGGACCTAGCTCGGGAAGCGGGATTTCAAGCGCATTTGAAGCTGCACCCAGGAAGCGACCGGTCCCGGCCGCGCATTTGTCGTTCATGCAGAAGTCGAGGATTTCGCCGGTGCGGGCTACCCGGATGGCCTTCGTGTCTTGCCCGCCCATGTCCATTACCGTCAGGGTGTTCGGAAACATCTGGACAGCGCCGCGCGCGTGGCAGCTGATCTCCGTCACCTGTGTGTTGCCGAAGGTGACCTTATAACGGCCGTACCCCGTCCCAATGACGTACTCCACCTCTTCTTCGCGTATGCCCCCTTCCTCGAGCGCTTCGACGTATGCGTTCTCGGCCGCGAGCGTCACATTGGCACCGGTGTCGATCAAGGCTCGCCCGACGATCTTTTGCTTTTCGTCGATAATGATTGCTTTGGTTTGGGTCGAACCTACGTCCACTCCTGCTGCATAAGCCATGGACCTGCCTCCGTGCTGGAATGCTGATTAAGCAAGCTCTCTCTGTCGGCGGGCCGCGAGACCTTCGAAGAAAGCGTCGGCGCGGTTTTTGAGCTGGGCTTCTGAGACCACACGCCGGTCCATCATGTCCGACTCGATGAACAGCGTCGGTATATTTCGGGTTTCCATCACCGCCCGCCGGTTGTCGGCTAATCCGGTTGAAACGGTCCGGCAACTTTTAATGGGATGGTACACGATGCCATCAGCGCGATATGTATCGACCATATCAGCCAATACCTGGTCCTGGTAGAACATGCTGTCCATGGCGTCTCGGACATTGATCAACAGGCCTTCTGCCAGGCTGTCTATGGGGTCGTCCAGGTCGTATTGAAATCCTCGGTTCGTCCCGCCGGAGGCAAACCACAGGTAGGTCGAATTAACGAACGTTCCTCCCCACTCAGTAAACAGTTCATTGAAGCGCCTGAAAATCGGATAGCATGGAACCCCTACAAACAGCAGCCGGTACTTCTCGTCCGTAAGTGTGCCGATTCCGTGTGTGGATTTGTATTGCATTTCCTCCACCAGCCGGCGGAAATATTCCCCACCATCCTCCCTGCCACGAAAACCGTTGGCCACGCCCAGGTAAACCGTTCCGTCTGTGAGCGCGTTAAAAACTGAGGGTCGTGACTTGTTAAGTTCTAATACCTGGCTCCATCCTCGGCTCATGGTGTTGGCATGGCGCAACACTTCGCGAAAACGATCGATGTCAAATGATTTCCCCGTCACCTCTTCGCAAAGCTTGATGAGTTCCTTGATTTGAGCGGCGACGTACTTGCGGTCGTTTTCAAAATCCTCGTCACCTTGCCCGGTTTGTCTGCCGGCCTGGCGTGTGCCGGGGATATCGAAGGTGAAGATCGGGATGTTGTACATCCGCTCCCAGATCTCTGCCCATTTGATGTACGTGTTACAGGCGTTGGTGTAGACAGCCAGAGTGGGCTTCGGAATCTTACCCATGGGGTGCTCCCCCTTGCGGAGCTGGACGGCCACATCCGCCTTGACGTACCCACAAATGTCAGGAGAATACCCATAATCCTCGGCCTCGTCCAAATACTCGTGGGCGACACGCCGGACTGCTGTCTGTAAAGAGTTGATCTCTGGAAACACCATCGGGAGGTCGAATACGGTCAAGACTTCGGCGATGCTGCCCATCACGAAGACATATGCTGCTTGTCCGCCCGACTCAGCAACCTGCGACAGTTCGCTGAACCACTCCCGGAACAGGTCCGCACCTTCCCGGTTGCCGCGGCCTACCAATCCATCTGAATTGTCTGCTGCACTCATTTCCTCGTCCTTGGATTCATTCAGGCGAACAGCAAGTTTTCAACAAATGTTTCCAATTGAATCTCCAGATGATCGAAACTGGTCATGTTTTCTTCGAACTCGCTGACAAAATAAGGGATCTTGTGGTGGTCGAGCATATGAGTATAGGCGACCTGCTCTTCCAGGCCGGGTTCGCACATCTTAGCAGCGGTGACGATCACCGCTCCGGCTCGGGCATCCCGGACCCGCTGCAAGAGCATGTCTTCCTTCGGTTTACGCAGATCGTGTTGTACCGGGCTATAAGACGATTTCTCCAGGTAAGCGTCTGCAAGGTTGTAAAGCGGGTCACCCTCCACAGGTACATCCTGCTGTATCCAGCGGAGACCAATGAGGAGGTCGTCATCAACGAGGTAGGTAGATTGTGATAATGCCCGCAGCATATCCAGCGGTGGCTGCTCGCAAAAACCGCCTTCGAATACCACTCGAATCCGGTCTTGTCTTTTTGCATCACGGTCTTGGATCATCCGCAGGGAAGCGCCAAGCATCTCGTTGTGTTCTTCTCGAGGGATCATCCCTCCCACGGCGGTCAGCAGGTACGCTTCATAGCCGGACAGCAGCCAGGGCGTTTCCCGCT
>JBFGQG010000466.1:0-3255 GCA_041564295.1 Anaerolineales bacterium
ACATCCCAATGGGATGTGAATTTTCAATAGTCGTTCAGATAAGACCGAGTATAAAGCGAAAGAATTCTAACCTATTCTTACCGCTTCTGTCGTCCCGGCTCCAGAGGTAAGTCCATCTATTTTTTTCTGGAAAGGATTTCAAATGTATTTCGGGAATCAGAAACGCGCCGGCACCGGCGCGTTTCCCCTGCAAATCAATTTTATTGATTGGGTTAGACCAACAACATGAAGTCTCTGACTTCCGCGAGTTCGGCTCCCTTATCGAGGGCATCTTTATTTGCCTGGAGCAGATTGCGTTTTCTGGAAGGCAAATGCTTTTCGAGCGCTTTTTTGATAGTCTCCATCTCGAGGACAGGGAGGCTCTCGAGAAGCGCTCCTAACAACACCATATTGGTGAGTCGCTTGTCGCCCAGCGATTCGGCGACCTCGTTTGCTTTAATTTTGACAACCCTGATATCCTCGCGCTGGACCTCACGGTTTATCAGTGACGAATTGACAATCAAAGTCCCGCCGCTTCGCACGAGGTTTTCATATTTTGCTAAAGACGGCAGATTCATTATGATCACAGCCTCCGGACGGCGGACGTTCGGAGAGCCAATTTCTTGATCAGAGATGATGACTGTGCAATTTGCGGTACCGCCCCGCATTTCAGGTCCATAAGACGGGAACCAGGTGACTTCTTTGTCTGCTTCTATGGCGGCGTAAGCGAGGATTTGCCCTGCGAACAGGACTCCCTGCCCTCCAAAACCCGATATGACGATTTCAGTTTGCATCATTTTCTCCTTGTCGATTGGTTTCCGGTTACTTAATTTCCGCTGCTTCCGGGCTGACTTTAAAATCACCCAGGGGAAAATTCGGAACCATGTGGTCACGGACCCAATCGCAAGAATCGAGCGGTGTCATTCCCCAGTTCGTCGGGCAGGTCGATAACAGCTCAACCATTGAAAAACCCAGGCCTCTCGCCTGCACTTCAAATGCTGTGCGGATCGCTTTCTTCGCTTTTCGAATGTTGTTAGGGTCATGCAGACTCCGCCTGACTACGTATTTCGTGCCATCCAGGGTTGCCAAGACCTCAGACATCCGGATCGGCATACCGGTCAAAGCAACATCTCGACCGAGAGGTGAAGAAGTCGTCTTCATTCCGGGGAGTGAAGTGGGCGCCATCTGGCCGCCGGTCATTCCGTAGATGGCATTATTGACAAAGATGACAGTGATATTTTCGCTGCGGGCGGCTGCATGCATTATTTCGGCCATGCCGATCGATACGAGATCGCCGTCGCCCTGGTAGGTGAAAACAATCCTGTCAGGCAGCACGCGCTTGATGCCCGTTGCCATGGCAGGAGCGCGCCCGTGAGCAGCTTCAACGAAATCCGTCTCGAAATAGTTATAAGAAAAAACCGAGCAGCCGACAGAGGCGACGCCGATCGTTCTTTCCCGCATGCCCATTTCATCAAGCACTTCGGCAATGATGCGGTGGCCTGTGCCGTGCGTACAGCCCGGGCAATAATGCGAGACGACGTCGGCAAGCGAATCCGGACGCTTATAAACCAATTCTTCCTTTACATCTAATAACATGTCATTCTCCTACCCGATAGCCTTATCAAGCCTTTCAAGCCAATTTTCGCGGACTCTTCCGTTCGAAAATACGGTCTCCGGGTTGGCGACGCGGCGAATTTCAGCATAGATTTCATCCGGGAACGGTACAACTCCTCCCATCCGGCCGTAGAATTCAACGGGGACCTGGCCCTCTACTGCTAATCTGACATCATCATACATCTGTCCTGCGTTCATTTCGACGACCAGGAAGACCTTCGCTTTCTTAGCTAACGCCTTGAGTTGTTTGAATGGGAACGGACTCAGGCTGATCGGCCTGAATAGACCCACCGGGATGCCTTCGTTCCTTGCCTGGCGCACGGCCGAAAGGGCTACACGGCCAGCAGTTCCGAAACCGATAATGACGATTTCGGCGTCATTAAGCTCGAACTCCTTATAACGCACTTCATTTTTTTCGATCTGCTGCCAGCGTTTCATCAATCGGATATTGACCAGTTCCTCGTCATGCGGGTCGAGGTGAATAGAAGACAGAAGGCGGCGTCTGCGATTTTCCTGGCCATCAACTGCCCAATCAGGTGCAGCGCTTCTAACCGGTCGCATTTCAGGCAGTTCAGCCGGTTCCATCATTTGTCCGATGCTGCCGTCCGCGAGAACGACTGCGATTGTGCGGTACTTATCGGCCAGGTCGAAAGCCAGCACGGTCAGGTCGATTGCTTCCTGCACGCTCGCCGGCGCGAGTACGATCGGCTTGAAGTCGCCGTGACCTCCGCCATGGACCATTTGTTTGTAATCGCCTTGTGCCGGTGCAATATTGCCAAGGCCAGGCCCTCCACGCATCACATCCACGATCACGATCGGCACTTCTGTTCCGGCTACATAGGATATTCCTTCCATCATCAAGCTCACACCGGGGCTCGAAGAAGAGGTCATCGTGCGTTTCCCGGTGCAGGCTGCACCGTAAACCATGTTGATGGCGGCAACTTCACTTTCCGCCTGTAAAAAAACTCGCCCGAGTTCCGGCATTCTTACCGCCATCCACTCGAGCAGTTCAGTTTGGGGGGTTATGGGGTAGCCGAAATAAGCTTCGACACCGGCCCTGATGGCCGCCTCCGCCATTGCGACGTTACCCTTGAGTAGTTCCCTGGGCATTTTGGCAACCTCCTAAGCGTAAACCCGTGCGGTATTATGTTTTGCCTCACGGAAAACGGTAATCGCTGCATCCGGGCAAATCACGGCACATACGGCGCAACCGGTACAGCCATCGCTTGCCAGCATTGCTGGATGGTAGCCTTTAGGCGTCAAACGATCCATATCAAGACGGATAACGTCTTTCGGGCAGGCGGTAATACATAACTCGCAGCCCTTGCAGTACAGCTCGTTGACTTCAATCGTACCTCTGACAGGCATCAATAACTCCTTGAATTTATTTGGAAAATCTTCCGGAGACCCGGTGAAATAATTGAAGCGATACATTCATCTCGTTCACTGATATTTTCGCATTTCAATAAGACAGCGGGTGAGGGTCACTTGTCCCGCATTCAATAGGACAAGTATCATGAAAAACGAACTCATTTCAGGTCAAATGAGCCTGTTTCCCTTTGACGCGTTAAGGATTTTATGCAGGACGCGACCGAGTCTTGCTACCCCCTCTTCAATCATTTCCTCCGAAGCATTGGAGAAATTCAATCGCATGGTGTTTTC
>JBFGQG010000467.1:0-3249 GCA_041564295.1 Anaerolineales bacterium
GAGAAGGAGCGAGGCGCTTAGCGGCAATTCGTAGCCGAATGCCCTCAGGACGAGTTCGTTCGTCATCCAACCGGAAATCCAAAAGAAAAGCGACCAGACCATCATGGCTGTAATCCGGCCGTTGTCCCGGAAGGCCGAAAGGCTCCTTCCGGCGGAAGTGATCCAGACCCGTGCTTTATCGCGCTGGTTATCCGGTAGAATCCCAAAAACTTTCAATATTATTGGGCTGAGTCGATCCCAATAGCGGACCGTGACCATCAGAAAAGTTAAAGCGAAGGCAGATACCGCAAGCATGGATTGTGGTGTAAGGTCAATTTCGACCGGCAGCGGGCCCTGGATTATTACCAGCGCCGCCAGGAGTGCATACAGGATTAAATCCAGCACTTTTTCCAGGACCACGGTGCTGAGCGCATACACCTTGCCTGCACCCATGTTGCCGACCAGCATCGCACGCCCAATATCACCGGCCCGACCAGGGATAAACAGGTTCGCGAACTGACCGGCCAGGATGTATTTCATTAGAACGCCGATGGAAGGGGCATTACCATCCGCCTCCAATATGACCTGCCAGCGAAAAGATTTAAACGCATGCCCTGCAAATGAGACGAGCACTGCCGCCGCCATCCAGGGTCCACGCACGCCGGTAAGCGCAGTACGCAAGGCGGGCAGGTCCAATTCGCGCGTCGCCAGGTAAACGGCCAGACCGGCAATTGCGATGCCTGCCGGATAACGCAGCCAGACAGGCAGCGTCGGTCGTTTTGAATTTTCCATCACGGCTGTTTTTCCGTCTGTTTGCGCGTTGCCAGGATCCACGAGCCAACCGCAGCACCCCAAACTGCCCAGAGGAGCGAGGCAGTGCGCACCATTCCCCAGATGACTGCGTCAAAAACACCATGAATGCCGATCGCTATCTGTAACGCGAAAAAGCCCGCACCGAGCCCTGCATAAAGACTATCTGCGTTTTTCTTCCCGATGCGGTACAAATTCCAGCTTAAAGCCAGGCCGGCAAAATATACGGAAAGCCAGGCTACCAGGCCGGGAATTCCCAGGTCTATGCCTACCTGAAGGAAGAGGTTGTGAACATGCATGACGGCTGTCGAACCGACAGGACCAAGAGGATATATCCGGCTGACTACATCCCAGAACAAACCCATCCCAATCCCCGTGAAAGAAAAATCTTTCAACATAAATATTCCACGGCTCCAGATATTCTCTCTACCGCGGAATCCATCAAATTGCTGTCCGGAAAATAATAGGTCGAGCAACCTGTCTGCACCAAGAAAAGAAGCGCCCCATACCAAAGAAATGCCGAGGAATACGAACAGGACCCAGCCCCGACGCCAACGCATGCTGCCGAGAAGAATGACCGCCAGGCTCGCCGCCAACAGGGCGCCCCTGGATTGGCTGAGGATAAGCGTCCCGGTCAGCAGAACAGCAACTGCGCCAAACGACAACCACAATAACGGATGTGCGCGCAAGTTCGTCCAGAGGAGGCCCTGGACGAAGAACACGAGAAAAACAAGCAGACTGCCTGCAAGGACATTGGGGTTTACGGTGTCAGAGACGATCGTCCTGAAGGGTTCGTAAATAGATGCCGGCAAGAAGGGCAGCTTGGCCTGGTTCCATTCGATACCGACAAAGGAGAACACGAACAATCCTAACCCGCCGAGTAAGAACCCTGCCGAAATCCAGCGTAAGCGGCTCTCAGCGTTCAACCAGTGGACGATTGCGTAGAAAAGCAGCACCCCTGACCACAGGCGAAATACCTGCACCGAAGATTGAGCGGGGCGGGCGGAAACCAGGAGTGAGACTGCGCCTGCTGCAACAATAATCAATATCGGGAAATCAACCGGTGTGCGCTCGAACTGGGAAAAGATCAATCGCCCGGTGATAAAAGCCGCACCGATGGCGCAGATTGGGAGCAGCGCGGATTCGCTGATAAAGGACAGACCGACTCCGCCTGTAATCAACCAGAATTCAACAGAAAAAAACTTTCGGATGGTGATTCCCATAATCCAACGCGCTAATTCTAACGGATAACCTGCGGAGCAGAGAGATTAGCAGGGGCACGGCCGGCAAAACAAAAGCGCACCACCGGGTGCGCTTCTCATGTATTTTCGGCTCTTCGGCTACAACTCGTTTTCCAAAATTTGACGGTCTTCGATCTGTTCGCGCCTGCGCTTCCCGCGCCGGCCGCGCCGGCCGTTAATCTCAATACCCTCACCATAATAGCTGTCGTATGTGTAGTAGCCCTGGTAATAGTACATGTACCGGGAGCGTTTATGATCGATGTCGTTGAGCACGACACCAAGGATGTTAGCACCGCCGCGGCGGAGCGTTTCAACAGTGTGCCTGGTCTGTGCGAGCTTGGTTGCTCCAGGCCGGACGACAATGATCACACCGTCCATTTTCGGCGCCAGGGCAGCAGCATCCGTCACTGCCATGACCGGGGGTGTATCGATGATCACCATGTCCGCTTCAGAACGGATATCTCGCAGTACACGGATCATCTTTTCAGAGCCGACCAGCTCGGACGGGTTCGGGGGCAGGCCGCCGGAGGTAATCATGCGCATCCCCGGCACGATCGTTTCTCGAACAGCGCCATCCAGGTGTACCTCATCCCGCACGAAAAGGTCGCTCAGACCGATCCGGTTGGCCATTTTCAATTTCCTGTGAAGCGAAGGGCGGCGCATATCCGCATCGACCACCGTAACTTTCCTGCCGCTCTGGGTAACGACGACGCCCAGGTTAAGCACGACGGTCGATTTCCCGTCCTGCGGCGTCGGACTCGTAATCAGAAGCTTATGAATCGGGCGGTCGACGCTGGCATACTGGATATTCGTACGCAACGCACGGAACGCCTCGGAAATCGGTGAACGCGGTTCGATCTGGGTGATCAGGTTCTTATCTTTTTCGATGTGGCCGACATAACCCAGAACAGAAAGGCCTAAAGCGCGCGTGATATCCGCAGGACCTTTCACAGTGTCGTCAAGTGCCTCGATCAGGAAAGCCACACCAACACCGACTAATAAACCAAGAATGGCTGCAAGGACTGTATCTTGAAATACGTTCGGGTGGAACGGGCGGAGAGGCGGATCGGCCTGTTCAACAAGGTTGACCGTTGAGACACCCTGGGCTTCCGCCAGGCGGACCGCCTCGAGGCTTTGCAGCAGGTTGGTGTATATTTGCTGGAAGAGCGCCAGGTTCGTGTCAATCCGGTCCAGTTCGCGCTGCTGGCCAGCAAATCCA
>JBFGQG010000468.1:0-3246 GCA_041564295.1 Anaerolineales bacterium
ACTGCCGCTGCCCAGGGCTTGCTGGGCGCCATTATCGTAGACGACCCCATTATCATCCTGACCGACTTACTTGAACTGTTGGAGATCGAATGTCTGCACAAGCATGTCACGACCAATAGCAAAGTGAGATTCGGTACAGGCGATGTCTGAGATGACTGTGGCATGACATTGGATCCGTGATGTTCTGCCTACCCCACCGTTGAGCGTCTTCCCAAATCGATTGGTGATCGTCATGTTTGGGGACTTTCAAGACGAATCCTCACCCCTCCCCTCGGGGCCGATACTGCACCGCCTCCGCCACGTGCATCGCCCCGATTGCCTCTTCCCCCGCCAGGTCCGCGATCGTGCGCGCTAATTTCAGCACGCGGTGGTACGCCCTCGCACTCAACTGCATGCGTACCATCGCCGCCCGCATCAATCCCTCCCCGGCTTCATCCAATTTGCAGTGCGCGCGCAACTCTCCCGGGCCCATCTCGGCATTACAATGCATTTCTCTCCCGGATCCCACTCCCTGTTGTTTCGCTGACTCGCCAAATCGCTCCCGCTGCCTCCCCCGCGCTGCCTCCACCCGCGCCCGGATCACCTCGGAAGTCTCTCCATATCGATCATCGCTCAGTTTCTCAAAGTCCACCCGTGGGACGTCCAGGTGGATGTCGATCCGATCCAGCAGCGGCCCCGAGATGCGTTTCTGGTACCTGGTGATCGCACTCGGTGCGCACGTGCAATCGCGCACAGGATCGCCCGCATAACCGCACGGGCAGGGATTCATCGCGGCAACCAGTTGAAAATTCGAAGGAAAACTCAGCGCTCTCTGCGCGCGGCTGATCGTCACCACCTTGTCCTCCAGCGGCTGGCGCATCACCTCGAGCACCCTGGAGCCGAATTCCGGCAGCTCATCCAGGAACAGGACGCCCCTGTGCGCCAGGGAGATCTCGCCGGGCTGCGGCCAGTTTCCGCCGCCAACCAGGCCCGCATGCGAAATCGTATGATGCGGCGCCCTGAATGGCCTGTTGCGCAGAAGCGGCGTGTCCGCCGGGAGCTGGTCGGCGATGGAATAGATGCGCGTGACGTCCAGGGCCTCATCGATCGTCATGCCCGGCAGGATCCCCGGCAGGGAGCGCGCAAGCAATGTCTTGCCCGAACCCGGCGGGCCGGAAAGCAGGACGTTGTGCGCGCCTGCAGCCGCCACCTCCAGTGCACGCTTGACATGCTCCTGCCCCTTGATCTCTGAGAAATCCGTCTGGGTTTTTGGGAGCTCGAACGCCGGCGCTTTGAACGGTACCGGATCGATCGTATTTAGACCTTGAAGGTGTCCGATGACGTCGACGAGCGAACTCGCCGGGAGCACCTCCAGGCCCGGGATGAGCGCCGCCTCCACCGCATCAACTTCAGGCACAATCACGCGCTCGAACCCGTTTTCACGAGCGGTCGCCGCCATCGGCAGCACGCCGCGTACGTGCCTGACCGTGCCGTCGAGCGATAGTTCGCCCAGGATCATCGTGCTCTCCACGGACTGCGGCGGCAGAAAGCGCGTCGCTAGCAGCACGCCGATCGCAATCGGCAGGTCGTACGCCGGACCCGCTTTCCGAACGGACGCCGGCGCCAGATTCACGGTCACTTTCTTGCGCGGGAATGGGTGTCCTGAATTCCGCACTGCCGCCTGCACGCGCTCACGGCTCTCCTGGACGGCCGCATCCGGCATGCCGACGATAATGACCCTGGGCAGACCACCGGCTGTATCAACCTCAACTTCAACAACGACGCCGTCCAGACCGACGACGGCACATGAATATACTCTTGATAGCATTTCGATCCTCAAAAAGGTACCCAATACCAGGCCCTGCACCGATATCCGGCGCCGGCTGATTTCAGCTTTAACAAATGGGTTATGGTTGGGCTGGAGGCGTGGGACTATGCCTGTTCTTCTCGTTCCACTCCCGGACGGCACTCTTGATCAACTGCCTGACATAGGCTTCAGCCACGTCATCAATCGAGAGATACTCGTGATCGCCGACGTGGATTTTCAACCCCCCTCCCTGCTCCTCGGACAACCAGACTCGGGTACCGGCCAGGGGTGACTGCGCCAGTTTCTCCTGCAGGATTTCGTCGATCTGCTCTACGATCGAGAGCGGCGGAGGAGGCGCTTCCTTCAGCTTTGGAATATTCTTCCGCCGGAAAGGAAGGACATCCTTGAGCTCCACCCGTTCGGGCAGGCTGTCGGCAAAATAACCGCCTGCCGGCTGCTCAGGGATTTCAGCCGCTTCGGTCGTTTCCTGGTCGACCTCATCGGGAACGCGTCCAGCCGTCGCATCTTCCCCCGCCCCGGCTGCCTCTTCCGGCATATCCATCCAGCGGACCAATTCCCCGATCGCACGCCTGACCTGGGCTCGCTGCCGCGCATCCATCTCTCCGGCTGTGCCGGCCGATTTCCCGAGAACCTGAACGACCAGCTGCCCGTCGAGGGGATCCCGGAGCACTCGCAGGATTTCGACTTTATCTCCCATCTGGGCCGGCAAAGGGTTCTCCGCCGGTTTGGGTGCGGTATTTTCAAGAAGCGCTCGTTTTTCTTCAGCGATACGTTCCGGTTCCTTCTTGCGCTGGTTCATGTAAACAGCAATGCCGCTGCCGATCAATAAGACGGCCAGCAAGAGCATTGCACCGGCGATGAGAACATATTGTGAAACGTCCATTGGAAACCTCTGCTCCTCTAACTACCAGTTTCCGGCTGGCACTGCGGGCAATAATGTGTGCCGCGCTGCCCGACGACGATTTTTTCAATCAAATTACCGCAGGTCGAGCACGGAACGCCTTCCCTGTCGTACACGCGGAAGAGGTTTTGAAACCCCCCGCCACGGTAGACCCAATCGATGCTGGCGCCGTTGTTGCGGATGCCTTCCTGCAATACGTCCCGGATATGGTCTCGCAGTGCAGCGGTCTCTTCCTTGCTGAGCGAATCAGACCGCCGCAGAGGATGAATTCCGGCCCTGTGCAGGCTCTCGTCTGCATAAATATTGCCAACTCCTGCAAGAAAGGCCTGGTCCAATAAAAGTGGTTTTATCTGCCGGCTGCGTTTCTGCAAGTTCTCGTACAACCATTCCGCTGTAAACAGCGGTCCGAACGGCTCCGGTCCTAAATTCTTGAAAAGCGATGTGGTGTCGTCCAACAGCCAGACCCGGCCGAATTTCCGCGTGTCGTTGAAAGCCATGTCCAGCTCATCGGATAAGTGGAAGATGACGCGGTCGTGGG
>JBFGQG010000469.1:0-3236 GCA_041564295.1 Anaerolineales bacterium
AGCGAGCCGCTCTCGAAGCGGGCATAAAGCCGGTCTTTCTCCCTGAGATCCACTTCGCTGCGATGAGTATTTTCGAAGAAGACGAGGTAACTGCCTGAACTATTGACTCCGATATAAACCGGGATATTCAGATAAAGCGGGTCGTGGCCTGGACCGTACGAGCCGCTCGGGTCCGTGTTCCATAGCGCATAGCGCCGTTTCGTGAGGTCGAGTTCAGCGGCGCGCATGCCCAGGCCGAAGATTCGCTCCTGCGGCTTTAAATGACTGCTGTATTGCCAGGACTTTCCATGGAGGGTAGGCGGCTGGGCGGACGCAACCATTTCTCCATTCGCATTTTGGATCTCGATTCCACCATTGCTCCGGACTATTAACGTTATTTGGGTCATTTCGAACACGACGCTGCGCTTGTCTGAGTCATCAATGATGCGCATAGCCATACTATTATCTCTACCATTTCCACCCAGTTTCACTAGATTTTCCAAAAAACCAGAGTAGGGCAGTCTCCCAGGCAGCCACGTCACGCAAACCCCATTCTCAGCAACCACACTAACTTCTGCGTAAATGCCAGCCTCAAATTCCAACATTGCGCCGTTGCTGGTTTCCTGGACGCTGACCAGGATTCCGGGTGATTTGATCCTTTTCAGACTTTTGTTATAGCCAAAATCCTGTATATCACGGTAAATTGCATAAATGATCGTCCTGAGGACGGCTCTCAACCCAATGAACTGGACAGAAAGCCGTAATTTAATTAAGAAATCCCTCACACGGAAAGCTCCTGTCCGAATTGCGTCTGGTAGAGCTCGGCATAAAGACCACCGCGCTGGATCAAATCTTTGTGCGTCCCGGATTCCACGATCTGTCCCTCATCAACGACTAGAATTTTATCCGCAGAAAGGACGGTTGAAAGCCGGTGTGCGATAACGATGCTCGTGCGCCCGTTAAAGAGGGGTTCCAGAGCGGTCTGAATGAGACTTTCACTCTGGCTATCCAGATGCGATGTCGCTTCATCCAGTATCATGATGCGTGGGTCCTTTAAACCGACCCTGGCGATTGCAATACGCTGCTTTTCTCCGCCGCTGAAGCGGTACCCACGCTCACCAACGATCGTATCGTAGCCGTTCGGCAGCCTGCTGATGAAATCGTGGATGTTAGCGGCGCGGCTGGCAGCTTCCAGCTCGGCATCGGTTGCACCGGGCCTGGCGTACAACAAATTAGCCCGGACCGTATCGTGGAACAGGTATGTCTCCTGCGTGACCATGCCGATTTGTTGTGCAAGAGATTCTTGTGAGATGGTTCTCAGATCATGACCGTCAAGAAGGATCCGGCCTTCGGTCGGGTCGTAAAGTCTCGGCAGCATATATGTAATCGTCGTTTTCCCTGCACCGGAAGGGCCTACAAGCGCGACCAGCTCTCCAGGTTCGATCTTGAACGTCAGGTCTTTTAGCGCCCAGCGCCTGGTCGCGATGAACGGAATCGGGTTTTCTTCCTTGCCGTCCGTCTTGCTGAGTGAGAAACCGTTCTCCCGCTGTTTATCAGGTGGTACATCAAGCGCATCACCTTCGCGAATATAAGAGAACGACACATTTTCAAAACTGATCCGGCCTTCGGCGCGCAAAATTTCAACTGCGCCTGTAGTGTCGGCGATTTCGACCGGCAAATCCAGGTATTCGAAAACTCGTTCAAAACTCACCATGGCCTGGGCAAATTCAACCTGGACATTTGTCAGTGCGGAGATGGGACCGTACAACCGGAATATGTAACTGGAGAATGCGACGATTGTGCCGACCGTAAGCGCACCATCCAGAACAAACCGGCCTCCGACCCAATAAACGAGCGCTGTTCCAATCGCGGCTGAGAGGCCGAGTCCCATAAAGAACCAGCGACCGACCAGCGCGCGACGCACGCCGATGTCCCTGACTTTTGCATTCGTTGAGCGATATCGTTCTAATTCTTTTCGCTGCCGGCCGAAGATTTTAACCAGCATCGCGCCGTTGATTGATAGCGTTTCTCCTATATGGCTGCTCATATCCGCGTTATATTCCATCGCCTGCCTGCGAATCTCACGAAGAATACGCGCCACGCGTTTTGCTGGAAGGAGGAAAAGCGGCAGAACGATTACCGAGAGCACAGTCAGGCGCCATTCGAAAGTCAGCATCACTACCAGTGTCGAAACCAATGTAAACAGGTTTGTGACGATATTCGGAATCGTTCCCGTGATTGCAGACTGCGCGCCGACGACATCGTTGTTTAGCCTAGAGATGATTTCGCCGCTTTTCGTGTGCGTAAAAAAGCGGATGGACATCTTCTGGATGTGCGTGTACATCTGCTGGCGTAAATCGTAAATGATTCCTTCTCCGGCTTTGGCGCTTGCCCAGCGCTGAAGGACACCAATCAGGTTGCTCAGGATCGGAATACCGATCATCCCAACGGCCAGCCAGTTCAGCCTGGTGAAATCCCGGCCTGGTATGACATTGTCAATCAGGTCCCTGAATAGTAAGGGAGGGATCAGGTCAATTACTGCACCAACAAGAATCGTAATTAGAACGACTGCAATCAACAATGTATATGGCCTGCCATAGCCAAGCGCTCTTATTAGCAATTTCCGGTCAACCTTCGGTTGTCCCTGGGTTTCATCGTGCGCGATATAACGCCACCAACCACCACCATGCATCATAACGTTATCTCCAGTTTTGAAATCAATTGAACATGAGAAGCGAGACCCCTTCAGAAGGTCTCACGATGTCTGATGTATACCACAATATGTCCATCGCCAAACTGTCCTTTAGGCCATAAAAGAAGAGGGTGACGTGTGATTGTCACCCTCTTCTAGATCTGGTAATCGAAAAGAATTACTTATTCAGCTCAATTTCGAGCGTGATTAAGTCAGGATCTGCTTCTTCAAAAAACAGGAAGCCAGTTGTTGTAAGATACCCTTTCGAGGAGGCACCTGCCAGGGCAGGGTAATCAATGCCCCGGTCAAGGGAGACCGGAAGCTTGAAATACCCGTTCGAATCGGTCGAAGCCCAGGTGAGGACATCCGAGTCGCTACCGTTATCGAGCCACTGGTCCGGGTCCAACCCCGGCAGCAGGATGACGACGACGGCATCGGCAATCGGATTGCCTGAATCCGCATCATAGACGAACCCGTCCACAGAGACCTTGCCACCGGCCGGTCCACCGCCTCCAGTCCCTCCGACGTTCGTGCTGACCTCTGCGACCTGCGGCATGCCTTCTCC
>JBFGQG010000470.1:0-3225 GCA_041564295.1 Anaerolineales bacterium
CCCATGAATTAGATGTCGCACCATCAACGGAGACGAGAAATCTATTTCTTGCATTGACAGACGGCCAACAGCAGCCCATTAGCGGATAAGCAGACTTACCTCCGACATAACCGCCGGCGAAACTTCCAATAGACACCTGCGTACGCGCAGTAATCGAATGATCTGAGGTGTAACCCTCACGTAACGCGATTACTGTATAAGGAATCACCGGTCGACACACGACCGGTGTCAATTCCCGGACCTGGTTGTACGGAGAACCCTGGGTATGGAAAAAGAATCTGTGAACATCGACTCTTTCGTCATCCGCTTTGTACGGAACACCGATAAGCATATGAAACCCGGTGCGAGTGGGGTTGTGACGCACGTCCAGTCGAATGACCGCCTTCAGTTCATGGAATGGGAAGAAGCCGTACGCTTCATCAATAAGTTTGTCGACCTGGATGAATTATCGGCCAGGCAACGTCCGGATTAAGAAATTCAGGAGAAATCGATGCGGTTAAAGAACAAATGCGCGATCGTCACAGGCGGCGCGAATGGGATTGGGAAAGCAACCGCCCGTCGTTTTGCTGAGGAGGGTGCAAACGTCATGATCTGGGATGTGAGCGACGAAGCCGGCCAGGCGCACGCTTCATCTTTACGCGGAATTGGCGTTGGTGCCGATTACATGCATGTCGATGTGACAGACACCGTTGCCGTTAATTCAGCGGTTGCGGCAGCACACAAGGACTTCGGTAGGATCGACATCCTTGTGAACAATGCCGGCATCCTGCGTGACGGTCAGCTCGTTAAGTATAAAGATGGCGAAGTCCAGAAGTTGATGACGGATGAAATGTTCGATGCTGTGATCAGCGTTAACCTACGCGGTGTGTTCATTTGCACGCGTGCTGTTGTACCGATCATGATCAAACAGCGCTACGGGAGAATACTTTGCGCTTCGAGCGTGGTCGGCATTTATGGAAACTTCGGCCAGACAAATTATGTCGCTTCCAAAGCAGGGGTGATTGGGATGACGAAAGTCTGGGCAAGGGAACTCGGTAAATACGGAATTACGGTCAACGCAGTCGCGCCAGGATTCGTCGAGACCGATATGACGGCTTCCATGCCTGAAAAAGTCCTTGAAATGGTCACCGCCCGCATCCCTGTCGGCCGGATCGGACAACCCGAAGATATCGCCAACGCTTATCTTTACCTGGCCAGCGATGAAGCGGGGTTTGTTTCCGGCGCAACGATATCTGTCGACGGCGGGAGCGTCACAGGCACATAATATATGCGTGCAGAAGATTGGCTCGCACGTCGTGCTTCTTTATCCCCGGAAAATGTGGCGTTAATCGACACATTAGACGGCGATCGAGAAATCACTTTCAAAGAATGGAATGAGTCTGCGAACCGGACGGCGCATTTCTTCAAAGACGCGCTGAATGTGCGAAAAGGTGATCGGGTTGCCGTAATCGCCAAAAATTCAGTCGCTTATCTCGATATCTGGTTCGCGTTGAACAAATTGGGGGCAGTGCTGCAGAACCTGAACTGGCGGCTGACCCCATACGAACTCGCGGACCTGGTGGCTGATGCAGAACCGGTTTGTCTGGTATACAGCCCTGAATTCGAAGAAGTAGTTACCGGGCTCGTGGAAAAGCTCGATACTGCTGCCCCCGCACTCGTCTGCATGTGCGAGAAATGCGTTCACGAAGGCCATCATTTACGAGGGCGCACGACAAAACCTGGCGCGCCCCTGCCCGATCCTCAAATCACTCTCGATGACCCCTGGGTCATCTGCTACACTGGCGGGACGACCGGCCTGCCGAAAGGCGCAGTGCTGACGTACCGTTCGATCACTGCTAATGCGGTCAATACGATCGTTTCCTGGGGTCTATCTCCCGATGATGTCACCATTCTCAATGCTCCACTGTTCCACACCGGTGGATTGAATGTGTTCACTGCGCCGCTGGTGTATCTGGGGGGCACGAGCATCGTTTGCGCTGAGTTCTCGGTCGACCAAACTATCGATCTGTTGTCCGGCGGGGGCGTCTCTATCTGGTTTGGGGTACCGACGATGTTCGTGATGATGCAAAACCATGCAAGCTGGGCGAAGGCAGACTTTGGATCATGCCGTTTTCTAATCAGCGGTGGTGCCCCCTGCCCGATGCCGGTCTTCGAGAAATTCTGGGCGCTCGACGTGGATTTCAAGACCGGCTACGGCCTGACAGAAGCAGGCCCGAATACTTTCTGGTTGCCGGCGGAACAGGTTCGTGAGAAGCGGGGGGCGGTAGGTTATCCATTGTTCCATGTTGATATCGAATTGCGGGATGATGTCGGCAATCCGGTCGGGACAAATGAAGTCGGTGAATTGTTCATTCGAGGACCTCATCTCTTTGCCGGTTATTGGCGCGACCAGCAAGCGACGAATGATGCCGTTCAAAATGGGTGGCTCCGAACAGGCGACCTGGCGATGCGTGATGACGACGGTTGTTACTGGATTAAGGGTCGGATAAAAGATATGATTATTTCAGGAGGAGAAAATATTTATCCCTCCGAAATCGAAAACGTGCTTCACAGCCATCCGCTGGTATCTGAAGCGGCTGTTTTCGGTGTGCCCAATGAAAAATGGGGGGAAGTCGGTTGTGCAGCAGTCGTGCTGCAGGAGGGCGGCAATATCACCATGGATGCACTGCGGCAGTTTTGCGAAGAGCGCCTGGCGAGGTATAAAATCCCACTTCAATTTCACATCGCCGACCACCTGCCGAAAACAGGGGCCAACAAAATCGATAAGCAAGCGCTTGTCAAAAAATATTCTTGACCAGGAGGTATTAATGGCGATTGTAGAAACAAACGGGATCGAAATATCTTACCAGCTTCGAGGTTCCGGCCCGAAACTGGTATTAATCAGCGGAGTCGGATACTCCGGTTGGTTCTGGAATCCATTGGCTCTTCTCCTTGAGCAGGACTTTACTATCCTTCAATTTGACAATCGCGGGGCAGGCAAAACGACGCATGCACCCGGTCCATATACTGTCGCGGAAATGGCTGTGGATACCGCCGGGTTGATGGATGCGTTGGATTTCTCCGGAGCAACGGTGTTTGGGCATTCACTGGGCGGATTTATCGCCCAGGAACTGGCAGTCACTCGTCCGGATTTGGTCGGCAGTCTCATCCTGGCAAGCACCAATCACGGTGGAGCGGACGTAATTCCTATAACTGCGGAAGCTTTAGCCGTCATGACGGATCGGA
>JBFGQG010000471.1:0-3216 GCA_041564295.1 Anaerolineales bacterium
GCAACTGGGCCAGAAAATCGGCCGGCTGGTGAGAAAAATGCGAGATTCGGAGACCTGGTTGATTGTCAGCAACCTCGCGAGCACACTCCGAAATCTGCCGAATGTGCTCGCAGAAGAGGCCGGCACGGATGAAATATTCCGTGAGGTCTTACCCAACCGCCACCGGCAGTCAATCGGCAACCTGTCGATGGACCAGGCCACCGTGGACCAGCCTGCCCCAGAATCCGACCACAATCTTCGACCGCCCGAAGCCGACACGTTCTCGGCCTGGACGACACCCCCAAAATCAGAAGCAGAGGATATTGGCATTGAAACGGACCAACCAGAAGAGATGAAAGACGAGGAATAATTCGTGCGAAAAGCCTGGAGTGTTCTGACTTTCCCTTTTCGCGTGATTTTCTGGCCGTTCAAAATGGGCTGGCGGTGGGTCTCAACGGTGACCCGCAGAATTCGCGACTTACTCGCCGAAGACCCGGAAGATGTGCCTGTATCGGACACTTTTGTCAAAGCTGTCAATGATCCCGCCTTGCTTCTTCCCCATATCGTCGCATTGCGAACACATATTTTTCGCAGCGCGATCGCGCTCCTCCTCACAACAATTACAGCATTCTTCTCTGCCGAAATAATACTGGACTATCTGGCCACACCTGTCGGCGGGATCGAGGCCCTTCAATCTGTCGGAGTGACGGAAAATATCAGTGTATTCATGCGCGTTTCGCTCCTCACCGGGTTCACGGTTGCACTGCCTTATATCGGCCTGGAGGTCCTGTTATTCATCTCCCCTGGTTTAAAAACAAATGAGCGACGAACAGGTTGTCTGGCTGTCCCTGTGATCACGTTGTTGTTTGCCGGGGGCATGGCCTTCGCTTTGTTCGTCGCTCTAAAACCGGCGCTGACTTTCCTGACGAATTTTATCTTCCCTACGACCGTCCGACCTGCTGAGTATTATCCTTTTGTGACCAGCCTGTTGTTCTGGACAGGGATCGTTTTTGAAATCCCGATCGTTATTTATTTCATAGCAGCCATGGGATTTGTCAGGGCCGAAGTCCTGCTGCAATCATCGCGATTCGTAATCGTTGGCCTTGCGGTCCTTGCCGCAGCGATTACTCCAACGACCGATCCGATCAATATGATGATCATTCTTGTGCCGTTGGTCTTGTTGTATTTCATTGGGGTCGGGTTGGCCTTCATTGCCCAGAGGGCTCGTGACCGCAGGATAGCGCGGGCTGCTGGATAACGACCATTCGAAAGGATCTCCATATGTCGACTCGAAAGGAGTTGGGACGCCCTGTAAAGCTTTATCCTGGAAGATCCATCGGGTGGGCTGATTTCCTTCTGTGGGTGATACCTGGTGCGCTCATTTCCATCGGATTGACGGGTTATGGGGCCTACCTGCGCCAGTTCGACTATGCGCAAAACGTTTTTCGTCCAGAGGTGTGGTTTGCCGCCGGCATCATTTTCCTGCTCCCGTTCGCTTTCGTCATCCTAAACCGGTTTAACAGCTCCGGAAAGGCTGTGGGGCTTTACACAAAAGGTCTCCGGTTGAAAAATATCGTCAAACAAGACGTTTTCCTGCCCTGGAACCGGATTTCCGGCGTCCGCACTTCGGTATCCGCCTTCCACTTCCTCGGCCTCCCTGTCAAAAACCGGCACATCGTCTACATAGAACCCGATCAAGGGCCTGAAATCCGCCTTTCCGATGAAATTTGCGACCTTGAAGAGCTGGTTGAATTGATAAAGAACAACGTTTACCCGATCTTGCTGCCAGAAATGACGACAGGTTTCAAACAGGGAAACACGATCCGGTTCGGCAAGATCCAGGTCAACCGCCAGCAGGTTATCGTGAAGTCGAAACCAATCCCGCTGGATTCAATTCGCGAACTTAAAGTCGAGTCGGGCACATTATTTCTAAAAAGCGATCGTTATAAGTCCATCCGGTTACAAACAAGCGGGATATCCAACGTTGAGTTATTGTTAAGCCTGATTAACCAACACTTCATTACGAATGCTTTAGACTGACAAAGATTGAAAACCGTATGCCTCATAATAAGAATTGTTCATGCCATACAAACAGCCGGCACGCCGACCACACCACGCCCACTCAGAAAATAGCGACATGAAAAAACCTGTTCTTAAACCTATCCTTATAATAGGCGCCCAGGCGGCCCTCCTGCTTGTACTTTCAGCCTGCTCGGCGCTTCCTTTCGTCTCACGACCGGCTCAGGTGCCCAGCGAACCGACTAATATTCCGGTCGTTCAACCGGTTGATACGCCCCAGACGCCCGAACCGATCCGGCTTGCGGAAATCACATTCCGGGTGACAATCCCGACCGGCACACCCTCGGACGGACCGATCCGGCTAAGCAGCCTGGATGAGGTCACCGGCCTTGCACTCAACCCTCTGCATTATGTGATGCAGGCAGAGACCGATAACATTTACACAGTCACAATCCAACTGCCTGCGGACGCCGTAATCCAATACCGCTATACGCGCGGGAGTGAAATCCCTGCGGCTGAACACACCATTGACGGACGCCCTGTGCGCTATCGCCTGTTGTTTACACGGGTCTCTGGCTCTGTGCACGACATCATCACACGTTGGAACGATACAGTCTATGACGGCCCGACCGGACGCGTGTTCGGAACGATCACCGATTCCCAAACCGGATCGCCGATCCCCGATGTTCTCGTTACCGCTGGTGGGCACCAGACCGTGACGCGCTGGGACGGTACCTTCTTGATCACCGGCCTCCCACCAGGCACACACAACCTTGTCGCTTATGCCAAAAACGCCGCCTACACGCTCTTTCAGCAAGGCGCCGTTATTGCTGCTGATGCCGGTACGCCTGCCGTATTCAGCCTTGACCCACGGCCAGACACAAAAGTCACTTTCTTGTTGAAGGTGCCCGAAGGAACGATCCCCGGCGTGCCGGTCCGAATTGCAGGGAACGTGTACCAGCTCGGGAACACGTTCGCAGATTTAAACGGTGGAATAAGCACACCGGCCTCGCGATTGCCCTTGATGGCTTTCGACCCGGACAATGCTTCGTATACGCTCACTCTCGACCTACCTTCGGGTGCTTATATCCGTTACAAATACACGGTTGGCGATGGCTTCTGGAACGCAGAAACAAATGCCGACGGGGGCGTAGTTTTACATGAATTTATTGTGCCTGCTTCGGATACTGTGCTGGACGATGCGGTCATAAATTGGGC
>JBFGQG010000472.1:0-3204 GCA_041564295.1 Anaerolineales bacterium
CACCGACGATGAAATTTTCAACCTTGAGGAGGTTGAAACCGAAGCCGGCCAGGACACGCTGGAATCTCTAAATGAGGATGAAGTTG
Organism: Anaerolineales bacterium; assembly: GCA_041564295.1. GTDB lineage: Bacteria > Chloroflexota > Anaerolineae > Anaerolineales > JABWBV01 > DATDOR01. The sequence continues at coordinate 87 of JBFGQG010000472.1, forward strand.
ATGCAGAAACGTTCAGGCCTAACAGCGGAAAGGAACTCTTCGCGCCGTTGATGGCTTTCTGGTCGATCACGAGCATGGCGGCTTACACGATAGCCGGTGAGAAGATGCCGTGGCTGACATACCATATCGCGCTGCCGATGATCTTGCTGACCGCCTGGGCGCTAGGTCAGATCGTTGAAGAGGTCGACTGGCAGACGTTCAAGGAAAAAAGGGGACCACTCAGCCTTGCGCTGCTGTTCGTATTTGTACCCGCGCTCTTTGCCGTTCTCTTCGGCCTGCTCGGGAACAACCCGCCATTCCAGGGGAAAGAACTCGTCCAATTGCAGGCAACGAGTACGTTCTCTATTGCTGTCATTAGTATGGCCGCCAGCGGATGGGGCATATGGCATATCTCGCGCACCTGGCAGGTGGGCCAACTGCTGCGTGTCGGCGTCCTGGCATTTTTCGGTATTCTCGCCGTCCTGACGGTACGGGGAGCATTTAGAGCCACTTACGTCAATTACGACCAGGCGACCGAATATCTCGTCTATGCACACTCGGCCGGGCCTGTCAAAGAAGTCCTCAAACAAGCCGAAGAGATTTCCCGGCGGACCTCCGGTGACCTCTCCATGGCTGTCGCATACGACGACGACGTCTCCTGGCCGTTCACGTGGTACATGCGCAACTTCAAAAACCACCGCTATTACGCAAACACGCCAACCCGCGATCTGCGCGACGTCCCCTTCATCGTCGTCGGCGACAATAATTTCGATAGGCTTCTTCCCGTTGTCGGCCAGGCCTACTACCAGTTCGACTATATCCGCATGTGGTGGCCGAACCAGGATTACTTCAACCTGACCTGGGACCGGATCAAAAACGCATTCACGGACCCGGAAATGCGAGCTGCCCTGTTCGATATCTGGCTGAACCGGGATTATACGGATTACGCCCGGCTGACGAATAAGGACATGTCACTGGCAAACTGGTCGCCCTCCGATAGAATGCGGCTGTACATCCGCAAAGACATTGCCGCGGAAATCTGGGAATTCGGCGTAGGGCCGGCGGCAAGTGAAATAGTCGCCGATCCTTACGAAGGAAAGGGTGCCATACTGATGCCGGACTGGTCTTTCGGTACCGGCGGCAGCGGTGAAGGCCAGCTGAGCGCTCCGCGCGGCCTGGCCGTCGCGCCCGACGGCAGCATTTACGTCGCCGATTCACGCAATAACCGCATCCAGCATTTTGCACCGGACGGGACATTAATGAACGTCTGGGGCCGATTTGCAGATACGGCCAGCAGCGAAGCCCCCGGAGGCACGTTCAACGAGCCCTGGGACGTGGCGCTGGATGCCGATGGCAATGTTTACGTTGCCGATACCTGGAACCACCGGATACAGAAATTCACCTCGGACGGTACTTTCATTACGATGTGGGGTTATTTCGGGACCGCAGAAGCGCCGGAAGCATTCTGGGGGCCGCGCAGCATTACGATCGACAGCATCGGCCGGCTCTCCGTCACGGACACCGGAAACAAGCGTATTGTCATCTTTGATACGGACGGCAATTACCTGACGCAGTTCGGTTCCGTCGGATTTGCGCCCGGACAGTTCGATGAACCCGTCGGTCTCGCAAACGACGCTGCCGGTCGACTCTACGTGGCAGATACGTGGAACCAGCGCGTCCAGGTGATCTCTGCAGTTGGTGAGGCGTTGAATTCCTGGGAAATTTTCGGCTGGTTCAGCAATTCACTCGAAAATAAGCCTTACCTGGATGTCGATACTGAAAATAACCGCGTCTACATTGCCGACCCGGAATCGTACCGTATTTTGGAATACACGCTGGATGGAGAATTCCTGCGCTTCTGGGGTGATTATTCAACGGGTATTGACGGATTCGGTCTCGTATCCGGGGTTGCGGTGGATCCGGAAGGCGGATTGTGGGTCAGCGATGGGGTGAACAACCGGCTCCTGCACTTCCAACCGATCACCGGGCCTTAGAGGCAACCTGGTGGGGCGCTCACACCCCGTTACCGTTCCAGGAGTAGCAACGGCAGAAACAACTCCGGCCAATCGGTCACTTCAAGTGTTACCGGCACTTCCACCAGGCTATTGGCCGGGTCGTCGCTGGATATACACAACCTTGCGTGATAGGTCCCAGGCGCCAGACCTGCTGAATTAAACCAGATCTGCAATTGTGCAGCCGCTCCCGGGAGCGACTGCCCGGCCGGATCAGGGATATTTAACCATGGCACGTCCTGCGGCGCAGCGCAGCCGAGCGGGCTTTCGATCACAAATGCAGGTGTGGCGATGTCTTCTGATACCTGCCAGTTGAGTGTGCCGATCCCGGTGTTTTCGATGGTCAATCGCATGGCGGTGTTCCGATCGGGATGCTGCATGGAGACCAGTGCCGCAGGGGACACGACAATTGAAGGTACAGGTTTCAAAACGAACAGGCCTTCGTTTATGCTGCTGACGATTACAACGCCGCTGTCAAAAAACGGAAAATTACTCCAAGAGCCCTTAAATTCCGGCCCGTTGCTCGCCGGATACGTATCGAAAAATCCGACCTGTTTCAAGGTTCCAGATTGAATATTCGATGTTGCCAGAATTTGCAGGCCGCTCGTATAGTTCGATTGGAACACCATCCCGTTGAAAATGTACATGTTATGGTCGATAGAACGATTGACCCCGTCATGCACCCCGATCAGGCCTGGTTTTTTCAGATTTGAAATCGTCCAGATGCGCGTGCGCGTGTTGTGGCCGTAAACCAGTTCATCAGACTCGTCCCCGAGAAGTAAATACGCATGGTCTTCGGTGATCCAGCCCTGGTGTGTGTATTGTGCACCCGGATAGCCCTGGCGAGACAACATCACGATTGATTGTTTCCGCGTTACGTCGACGATTGTCAGTGTATTTTCATTATAGGCGAAGCAGATTTCTGCTCCGTTGTAATTCTGATCGGGCCCTCGATACACAACACATTGGGCGTCGTGAGTATACCCGTCGCCAGAGAAGCAGCTGACGAAAAGCGGTGTATGCGGTGTTTTGATATTGATGATATGGAGGCCGCCGCTGCATGTATTCGTTCCAACGGCGTATGCATACCCGGTTTCCTCGTTGATCGCGATGTTGTGTGCGTGCCC
>JBFGQG010000473.1:0-3197 GCA_041564295.1 Anaerolineales bacterium
CCAGCTTTGCAATTTCAGCGTTCAGACGGTTCTTTTCTGCGGTTAGAACAGCATTTTCATCCTGGTTTTCCGCTTCAATCCGGTCGAAAGTTGCCTGGGCTCGTTTTCTTTCTTCTTCAGCCTCTTCAAATGCCAGCATGGCCTCGAGCTGGCGGTCTTCAAGTGTCTCCAGGTAGCGCTTGAGCGCGGCGACTTCATTCTGCAGGTCTTGCAATTCTTTGGGGGCTGTGACACGGCCGCTGTAGAGATGGCTTTCGGTCTGTTCGATTTTAATGCGGTGTGCGCGTGAATTTTCTTCGGCGGTAGTTAGCGCGCGCTTCTTCTCTGCTGAGAGATCGCTGGCAGTGTTGAGCGCGGCCTGGGCGAGCTTCACAACTGCATCCTCCGCCAGTAAAGATTCGATTTCTGCGAGTCGTGCTCGCGAGCGGTCGAGCTGTGTGTCGACCTGCTGCAGCCGGAAGAGAGTAAAGGCGCGACTCATAGCGTGATTATAGCAACGAAATAGAGATTAGACACATGGACCCTGTTCGATTTTCCTATCACCGATAGGGCGGGCGCATTCTTCCTTCCACCGTTACAATACGGTCAATGGACCGCTCGGATCGACGCTTCTTTATCGTCTTCAGCGTATGCGCGATAATCCTTTTTACCCTCCCGACGCTGTTTGCCCACCTTTCGGCCGGACCGGACCACGTCTTTGGCGGTGTATTGGTCAATCCTTATGACGGATTTTCTTATATCGCGAAGGCGTACCAGGGTTGGGAAGGGAACTGGCGAGTTACGCTCCCATACACTGCTGAGGCTGGCGAAGGCGCATTTATCCATTTGTATTATGTTCTTCTAGGACACACAGCCAGAATGCTGCGATTACCGATTGCAGCGACGCTCAATGCCGCTCGTATAGCAGGTTCGTTTTTGTTGGTCTGGACGTTGTGGCGGTTTTACGGGACGATATTCAGCGACGTATTTCGTCGTCGCGCATCCCTGGTGATATCCGTCCTGGCATTGGGTATGGGATGGGTGATGGTCTGGCACCATTGGACGGCAGATTTTTGGGTGGCCGAGGCCTATCCGTTCCTGTCCTCGCTGGCCAACGCCCATTTCCCTCTCGGCATGGCTCTGATCGTCCTCCTGGCAACACCCACGAATGGCCAAATACACCCCATCCTTCGAGCCGGAATCAGGATGTCACTGGCTTTTTTGCTCTCGATCGTTTCCCCGTTCGGTGTAATAGTGACGTTCCTGCCCTGGACAGCGCGTTTATTGGCAGAAGTTTATGAAGATTTTAAGAATAAAGCATTCAACATAGCGAACTTTGCCAAGAAGGGAGCGTTGAAAGCTATCATTGAAATTGCGGCAGGCGGGTTTCCTTTTATCATTTATTACCTCGTTGCTATATATTCGGACCCGGTACTGCTTGGGTGGAATGCCCAGAATCTAACGCCTTCGCCGGTCTGGTGGGATATCCTGCTGTCGATTTCTCCTGCAATCATCCTCGGTTTGATCGGTGTGAAACAGGCCCCGAAAGAACTTGTTGTATGGGTGATCCTGGCAATTGTTCTCATCTTCCTGCCTCATCCGTTGCAGCGGCGGTTCATGATGGGGCTGCAGGTCCCGTTGGCCGGCCTTGCAGCGGTGGGACTGGCGCTGCTGCGGGGCAGGCGCTGGATGGCTGTCCGGGTCATTCTCCTGTTCCTGTTTTTTCCGAGCCCGATTCTTACGCTGTTCTCACTGCGCGTTAACGTTGTAAACCATAATCCATTGTTGTTCCTGACAAGGAATGAATATGAAGCGATGCAGTGGATTGAGTCCAATACAGCTCCTGATGATCTCGTCCTCTCCTCTCCAGAAACGGGATTAATGCTCCCGGCATACACCGGAAGGCGGGTTGTTTACGGGCATCCGTTTGAAACGGTGGATGCAGAACAGGAAAAAGCAGGTGTTGAACGCTTTTTCACGGAGTTGGATGGAGGCGCTGGCCTTGCATATCTTGCGGTGCGCGAGGTAGATTATGTTTTTGTAGGCACACGGGAAAAAGCGCTCGGATATTTGCAGCCTGTGGATGGTTTGGAACTGGTCTTCGATAACGGCGAAGTCCGAATTTACCGGTTCGTGCGGTAGGTGGGATGATGGCGGCGCTTCGGACCGGGAACAGCAGGATGGGGCGGTTCAGGTGGGTGTACCTGGCGCCGATCGTGGTGATTCTCGTCTGGTTGAATGAATTCTTGTATTTGCGAGGTGCCGGCTATTCTGACCTGACGATTTCGCATTTCCCCAATTTCGTCTACTTGAATGAAGCACTACGAGAGTTTCACCAGGTGCCTTTGTGGTCTCCGGCGATCTTGAGCGGATTTCCATTTTTTGCAAACCCGCTTTCTGGTTTATGGTATCCGCCGGGGTGGCTGGCTGCGGCCTGGCCAGCGGTGTGGGCATTTAACCTGCTGTTTGCGCTGCACATCGGCTTCGGCATGTTCGGCATGGCCAGGTTCTTGAAAGAGAAAGGATTGGGGGAGAACGGTCAGCTGATCGGTGCGCTGTCATTCGGACTGATGCCGAAGCTCCTGGCGCATTTTGCTGCGGGGCATGTCACCCTTGTGTATGCCGTTGCGTGGACGCCGTGGCTGCTGCTGGCGGAGCACAGGCGCGGTCGAATTTTCCGTCCCGGCGTTGTGCTGGCGATCGTTTTCCTTGCGGACCCGCGCTGGGCCGTTTATGCGGGCGTCCTGTGGCTCGCATTTTCCGCTGCGCATAGCCTTTCTGTCAGGGCAGGCGGTGATATTGAGAAACAGAGGGGCAGCCTACCACGCATATTCCAGTCTGTGCTGCCGGAAATCGCCCTGTCCGGCTTGCTGGCGGCGCCTCTCCTGGTCCCACTGCTGGAATATACCGGCTTATCCACCCGGACAGCCATCACGCCTGAAGAGGCACTGGTATTCTCCCTCCCCCCGCTCCGGCTAGCCGGTCTGCTCCTGCCTTTGGTAGGCGGCCAGGTAGAATGGGTGTTTTATACAGGTGGGGTTGTCCTTTCAGGTAGTTTATATGCAGTCCTTCGGGCGCGAACCCGGTCAAAGATCAAATTCTGGCTTTTTTTAGCGCTCTTTAGTCTTTTGTTTTCACTGGGAGATGAAATTCCTGTGCTGAGTCTTTGGACGCATTTGCCGGGCGCAAACTTGTTGAGGGTCCCTTCCCGCGCGCTC
>JBFGQG010000474.1:0-3196 GCA_041564295.1 Anaerolineales bacterium
CCGCTCTACCATCGCGCGGTCCAGCTGTTCGGAGAAGAGACCGGGGTACCTGTACTGCTCAATACCAGCTTCAACCTGCGGGGCGAACCGATCGTAACATCCCCGCAGAATGCATTGAACACTTTTTCAAAGAGTGACATCGATACTCTCTATATGGATTGTTTTATTGTGCGCAAACGAAAATGAATCATTTTTGCATTGTGCGCGCGATATAATAAAGGCAGGAAAATAAACCGTACCGGCGGCAGTGACCTTTGCTGCCCTTTGATCTCACAATATTCAGTAATTTTTTTGAAGTAAAGTGATTTATCCAAAATATCAGGTGTTATATGAAGAAATTATTACGCAGCATGTCCGTTAATTTCGGTGTTGTTGGTGAACTCTTACGTTTTCTTTGGGAATTGAAGATGTGGTGGCTCGTGCCGATGGTGGCCGTGCTGCTGGTCTTCGGGCTTTTACTGGTCTTCGCTTCCGCCTCAGGGATCGGACCTTTCATCTATACGTTGTTCTAATTCCATCACGGCCGGCCTGGGCACCAGGCCGAATAAGGGGAATTCAGTCTTTCTTCCACCCAGCACGCCTCAATCTATCTTGATGTACAATGAGGCTGTTATGCGAGTGATTCTCACGCATGAACAGGCGGATTTTGACGCCATCGCCTCGCAATTGGGCGCCTGGTTCCTGGACCGCAGTGCGATCCCGGTGCTGCCTGTGCGCGTCAACCGCAACGTGAGGGCTTTTCTGACCCTGTACGGAGTCGAACTGCCGTTTGTAGAGCGGGCTTACCTGCCGTCCAAGCGTGTAAAGTTTGCCGTGCTTGTCGATACCCAGTCTCTCGTCACGCTGAAAGGTATGCAGCCGGACCTCGTGGTAAATGTCGTGGACCACCACGAGATGCGAAGCGGGCTGCCGGACAACTGGCAGGTGCGTGTAGAACCAGTCGGGGCGAACACGACGCTTTTCGTGGAATACCTCCGGGAACGCAGACAGCCCCTAACCCAGGTCGAAGCCACCCTGCTTCTGCTCGGGATTTATGAGGACACCGGCTCGCTCACGTACAGCCGCACCACTTCGCGGGACCTGCAGGCAGCGGCTTATCTCGTGGATAACGGCGCAAGTTTACAGATTGTCGGGGATTTCTTAAACCACCCGCTGTCCCTGGTTCAGCAAGAGCTGCTTGAACACCTCAAGAGCGTTGCGGAAACTTACGAAGTAGAAGGGAACACGATCCTTGTTGCCTGTGCCAACGCGCAGGATTCCCATGAAGAACTTTCCACAATTGCTCACAAGATTCGCGATGAACTCGATCCCGACGGCCTGGTGCTCTTGATCCAAATTGCTGGGGGTATCCAGTTGATCGGAAGATCGACAAACGACCGTGTCGATGTCGGTGCGATTGCCCGGCATTTTGGCGGCGGCGGGCATTCTCGCGCCGCTGCAGCGCTCATCAAGTCTGAAGACATAAAGTCGGTACACAAACGTGTCGTTGATTGCCTGCCCGAGTACGTCCGGCCTGCCCTCACTGTCGCCCAGATCATGTCGCGGGGTGGTCCGCAGGTCCTGGCCCCGGATACCGCGGTGCATGAAGCGCTGATCCGCATGCAGCGCTACGGCTATGAAGGCTATCCTGTCGTGGAAGACGGCCGGGTGATCGGTCTTCTGACACGCCGTGCGGTCGATCGTGCGCTCTCACACAAACTCAACGTCACAGCTAAAGCCGTGATGGATGCTGGTGAGGTCACCATTGGCCCCGGCGATTCTATTGAAAAGCTGCAGCATCTGATGACGGACACCGGATGGGGTCAGATTCCTGTGCTGGATCCAGAAACGCGGGAGATCATGGGCATTGTCACACGAACAGATTTGCTCAAGACCTTTGCGCCGCAGCCGGCCATCCCGGGCCGTCAGAATTTTGCCGAACGGCTTGCGGAGGTCCTTCCCCCGCAGCACATCCGGCTGCTGCAGATCGTAGCCAAAGAGGCGCACAACCAGCGTGCAGCGCTGTTCATCGTCGGCGGATTCGTGCGCGACCTGATACTCGATACCTCCAGCCTCGATTTCGATCTTGTCGTTGAAGGCGATGCAATCGCCCTTGCCAGGGCTCTGGCAATCAAGCACGGCGGCCGGGTTACCGCGCACCGCCGGTTCGGAACAGCCAAGTGGCATTTGACAATTGAGGATTATGGACTCGAGTCGATCGACCTGGTCAGCGCCCGCACGGAGTTTTACACGCATCCGACCGCTTTGCCGACCGTCGAACGCAGCAGTATCAAGTTGGACCTGCACCGGCGTGATTTTACGCTGAATACGCTTGCCCTTCGATTGGACGGCCTGCACTACGGCGACCTGTACGACTATTGGGGCGGGTTGAGCGACCTGCGCCAGGGTCTGATCCGTGTACTGCATTCACTGTCTTTCGTCGATGATCCTACAAGGATGCTTCGGGCGGTCCGTTTTGAGCAGCGCTTCGATTTCCGGATTGAAGACCGCACGATGGAACTCCTCACCGCCGCATTAGGCCTGCTGCAGCGAGTGTCCGGCGATCGGATTCGGCACGAACTGGATTACGTGATAGACGAGCCAAAGGCCGTCCAGATGTTTTCCCGGTTGAATGAGCTCGGACTGTTGAAAGCCATTCACCCCGACCTGGGTTGGGAGCCGAATGGACGCGCTTCGATTTTTTCATTTACCGAACCGGATCCACTCTGGCAGCTTGCCGGAACCTATCACGGTATTCCGCTCCAGAGGGCGCTGGCATATCTTTTCTGGCTGCTCCATTTACCTTCAGATAAGGTGCGCAAAGTTACGCGCCGCCTTAAAATCCGCCAATCTTTAGAAGCTGCCGTTATCGATGCATGCAAACTGCGTGAAGACCTCCCGGCGCTTGCGGGCAAATCCCCGAGTGAAATTACAGATCGCCTCGAGAAAGCGTCGCTTCTGGCTGTTTTTGCAGTGTACATGCAGGCCGACGATCGGCAAATCAAGGACCGCATCCGATCCTATGCAGAAGAGTGGCGGCACATAACGCCTGAAACGGACGGGCACCGACTTCGCGAGCTTGGCTTGCAGCCGGGTCCTGTTTACAAGACCATATTGACTAAACTCCGTACAGCCTGGTTGAACGGTGAAGTCTCGTCTGTCGAAGAAGAACGAGCGCTTCTCAATCAAATGCTTGACGATGTGACACCTGAGCAGG
>JBFGQG010000475.1:0-3193 GCA_041564295.1 Anaerolineales bacterium
CGTGTGCAGCGAATGCAGGTGGCACCACGAGCGCCCCCCTCGTCCTGCTGGAGAGGGGGGCTTACTGATTAATGACTCAGGAGGTGCACCATGCTAGATATTCAACTCTTCCGTGAAGATCCCGGCCGTATCCGTCAGGCGCTTCGCCTGCGAAATATGGACCCGTCGCCTGTCGACGAAGTCATCAGCCTGGATGAAACCCGCAGGGATATTATCCAGGTAGGAGAACAGCTCAAGGCTGAGCGAAACCGGGTCTCAAAAGAGATTGGCCGGATGAAAGATGCTGCAGAGAGGGCTGAAAAGATTGAGGCGATGCGTGAAGTAGGGGACCGGATCAGCGCGCTCGACGAGGACCTGCGTTCGGTTGAAGAAAAATTGAACGACCTGATGTCCACGTTACCCAACCTCCCGAACCCTGCAGTGCCGGTCGGCGCTGACGAATCGGAAAACGTTGTCGTCCGGACGGAAGGTGAGCTTCCCCGCTTCGATTTTGAGCCGAAAGCGCACTGGGACCTCGGTCCTACACTCGGTGTGATCGACTTCGAACGCGGTACAAAACTTGCCGGTTCTCGTTTCTACGTTCTCAATGGCCCCGGCGCAAGACTTCAGCGCGCGCTGATCGCTTTCATGCTCGACCTGCACATAAAACAGGGATATGAAGAGAAATACCTGCCGTTCATGGTAAAAACAGACACTGTTTACGGTGCTGGGCAGCTGCCGAAATTCGCCGACAACCTTTATAAGGATCACGAAGAGGACTATTACATGGTCCCGACAGCCGAAGTTCCGTTGACCGGGATGCACATGGACGAAATATTCGAGGAGAGCGAGCTTCCGCGCTACTACACTGCCTACACGCCCTGTTTCCGACGAGAGAAAATGAGTGCCGGTAGAGATGTGCGAGGAATCAAGCGCGGGCACCAGTTCGATAAGGTCGAGATGTATATGTACACCCTTCCTGAAGATTCGGACGAAGCGCTCGAAAAAATGCTCAGAGATGCGGAAGAAACGTGCAAACTCCTGGACCTGCCGTATCGCATTCATCAACTCTGCACGGGCGATCTCGGCTTTGGCGCGGAAATTACCTATGACATCGAAGTCTGGGCTGCCGGATGCAAGGAGTGGCTTGAGGTTTCGTCGGTGTCGAACGTCGGTGATTTCCAGGCCCGGCGTGCAAATATCAAGTACCGGCCTGAAAACGGTGGGCGCACACAACTGCTGCATACTCTTAATGGATCGGGGCTAGGCCTGCCGCGCACGCTCATCGCCGTTCTTGAAAACTACCAGCAGGAAGACGGCTCGGTCATTATCCCGGAGGTCCTGCGACCCTGGATGGGCGGCGTGGACGTCATCCGGCCGCTCTGATCGATGGAGGAACGAAAATCCACAAATTTCGTAAAAAGAACGGATGCGTTTCGATAAAGGAAGCTTTCACTTGATGACAAATTTCCAGGGATTGCGGCCAGTTCTTTCTTCAAAGCAACCGCCGAAAATATGTCCTCTCGTTTATACGCCCCCTGCTGAACGGGCCAGCCAGGGGCTTGAGACGCCGGCAAAGCAGGTTGACGGTATAGCATAAATCAATGGGTCTGAGATAAATCTCGAGTGCGTCTGCGCCCGGGAGGAGGGTTGTTTGTGGAAAACATAGTAACCTGGCTGGAATGGATCGGCGAATCGCTGACCTTGCTGATTATGATCTTTTCCCTGTTCGGTATGATCATCCCGGTCTTCCCGGGAACTCTCATCATCTGGATCATGGCATTGATCTACGGCATCGTGACCCAATTCGGGACTACCGGCTGGATTGTCTTCGGGATTCTGACGGTCCTTGCTGTTGTCAGTGCTGTTGCAGATAATGTCCTCATGGGAGCAAAAGCGCGTGAATCCGGCGCAGCCTGGCGCTCCATATTGCTGGCGTTAGGTGGTGGGATCGTTTTCACATTCGTATTTCCACCGATCGGGGGCTTGATCGCAGCGCCGCTGCTGCTGTACCTCTCCGAACGAAACCTGCGCAACGACGGTGAGGAGGCCTTGAAGGCGGTCAGGGCCCTCATGATCGGCTGGGGATGGGCGTTTGCTGTGCGTTTTGGTATCGGCATCCTCATGGTAGTCTTGTGGGGCGGTTGGGCGCTGTCCAATTAATATTGGAAGACCAATATTTAAAAAAGGGCAGCGAGCGGATTTTCCGCTCGCTGCCCTTTTCCATTTTCCTTCAGTTCCGTCTCAGGGCTTGAAAAACCTCATACCGATCCCCATTTTCTCCAGGCCGATATCAGACCAATATTCGATCAGTTGTGAATCGCCATCTTTGATGGCCTTGAAGAAGACGGGAATTGCACGCTCGTCGCCGATCTCTGCCAGCGCTTTAATCGCTTCGAGCCGTGCGATCTGAGGGCCGGATTCCATTACGCCAATCAATGCAGGCACGGCATCCGGGCCGATAACGATCATCGCGTTTGCGGCCAGGCGCGCCAGGAGCTGGTCCCTGCTCGACAGGCATTTCACAAGCTCAGGGACCATTTCAGCAGACGGATGGGCAGCTAAACCCAATGCAGCGCATTGCTGTACGGATGATGCCGGGTCATGCAGTGCTTTTCTGAGAAGTTCGTCTACTTCAGGAGTGTTTTTCAGTCCCGCCAATGCTCGAACCGCCCACCAGCGAACGTCTTCTTGCTCGTGCGATAGCAGCGCACGGAGTTCATCCAACGCAGCAGCGCCGAAACTGCTGATCTCGAGCGCAGCAGCTTCCGCCTGCTCATCGTCGCCAGAGGTCAGACGGTGGATGAGATCTTCGAGACTGGTCATTCAGTTTTCGTCCTGGAACGCAGTTGCCGCGACTTTATTCGGATGGCGGCGGTACGGGCAGTTGATCGACTGGCGTGTCTTTCCATTTTGCCCCCTCATCCACGAGCATAATCGGAATGCCATCCCGGATCGGGTATTTATACCCCGAGTCTTCGGAAACGAGCCAGCAGTTGTGAACCAATTCAAGTTTCCCCGGATCGTCTCCCCGATCGGTGTAATGTACGGCGACCGGACAACGGAGGATTTCCAGCAGCTCAGGATTGATTGGCAGAGATTCAGTATTGGACATGCAGTTTCTCCGATCGATTAAAACCGGATGTTCCGGCTTACTTTTGGTTTCCGGTTATTATAACGGACAACGAGACGCACGCACCTGCCGGAGGAACGC
>JBFGQG010000476.1:0-3192 GCA_041564295.1 Anaerolineales bacterium
AGGCGGTCGACGTGCTGCTGCTGGACGTGTACGTGCCCACTTCGCGCACGAATGCCAATCCTTACCCGATCCTGCACGTCATCCCGCGCCTGTTCGAACGCTTCCCGGATATCACCGTGATCGTCATCTCCGTGGTCAACCGCCCTGCCATGATCAAGGCTGTCCTCGATGCCGGCGCGAGCGGCTATATCCTGAAAGACGACCAGAAAGCCCTGATGGACCTCGGCAGCATTATCCGCACGGTGGCCAACGACGGCGTCTTCATGAGCCGCGATGCCCACAACACGTACAGCCGCCATATCCCCCAGTCCATCGAGCTGGCGCCGCGCCAGCGCGAAGCGCTCTCTCTCTGCGCGGCTTATCCGAACCTCAAAACTGCCGAACTCGCCAACCGCCTCGGCATCGCCCACTCGACCTTCCGAAACCTGCTCTCGGAAGCGTACATACGCCTCCAGGTCAGCAACCGCGCCGGCGCTATCGTCAAAGCCCAGCAGCTCGGCCTGATCTCAACCATTAATTTGGATTAACCACGCCTTTATCCGGTACCGGTCCTTCGGCAGGACGCCCCTGCAGTTCCCCTTTCATCCATCCGCTGCCCTGCGATCCGTTATAATACGCCAGGGTCTAATATCCATACCACAGGCCAGGTAAAGGACAGATGCGTGGATAAATATCGACAAAGTGTTTTCCCTTTTGTCATACTCACCGTCATCATCATTTATACTTACACGCTCTTCGATGGAATGCCCTACCTGGGCTTTTACTATTCTTACCGTGATGAAATCACGAGCATTTTTGTACCGGAAGCGGAAATACTAATGGGGGGACGAATTCGGAAGGTTGGCGGTGTTGAATGGGGGGATCTAAAAAGGGCGACCCTTTCTCCCCTGTTCGAAGGGCTCGAACCCGGCGACCTGGTCCAGATGACGATTGAGAAGGACGGCCGGCTGATGGATATCGCCTGGACCCTGCCGTTAGACACGACAAACGAACTTGCGGCACGCGTGAGAAGCACCTGGTGGCTGCCGTTCGTTTTCTGGCTGGCAGGGACGGTAACCTGGTTCGCCATCCGGCCGCGCAACCGGGTCTGGGAGCTCCTCGTCGCTTTCAACATGTTGATCGCCGTCTACCTGTCCGGGTTGAACGGCCCTTCCCTCGGGAACCGCGTATTCTCCGTCCCGGTGGTCAGGGTCCTCGGCTGTCTCACGCTCCCCATCTTCCTTCATCTGCACTGGGAATTTCCCAAATCGCTCGCACCCCTTCCGGGACGTGGCGTCCGAATCGTTTATATTATCAGTCTGGTGGTGGGTATCCTTACGGCCGTAAATCTGCTCCCAACTGGGACTTTTATCGCTTTTTCCGTATTTGCCGTGATCGGCAGTATCCTGATTATGGGCGCCAAGCTCTTCCTCCAACCCAAAATGAAGAGGAACAACGGCTTCATCCTGGTCGTGTTCCTGCTGATATTCCTCCCGCCGCTCGGGACAACGATCGCTTACGCTTATCTCAACGAACCCCTGGATTATATCGGGTTCATCGGCTCCTATTTTGCCATGCCCGCTCTGCCGAGTGCGTATTTCCTGATCGCGTTCCAGCCGCAAATGTATGGAAGACGCATGCAGCGCCAGATCCGCTGGATCTACCTCGCCCTGGTGTTTATTTGCAGCCTCCTGATTTCAGCACTTCTGACTTTCCTGGATGAGCAGTCCCTCACGCTCAGTTTGGCTTCAGTCGTGATCTTTATGGGGGCTGTCGCGCTGCTTTCTTTTTCGATCGTTTTAATCCCGATGCTCAGTGTGATGGGTTATTCCGAGAGGACGAATTTCGAGCTGCAGTATTTCAGTACGGGCCTCAAGCCGCGTTCGAACTACCTGCTGACGCCCTACCTCTTCCTCATCGTCTTCGGCGTATTCTCAAGCTTTCTGATCATGCTGGTGATCCGCGCGGTTGACCTCTCACTGCGCGATATCGAAATCATCCTGGTAACCGGGTTCGTCGTCGCGAGCCTGACGCTGGTCATCTACCCGTGGTTTCGACGGCTCGTCGAATTCCGTCTTTACGGTGTCTCCCAGAATCAGAGAGAACTTACCGAGTCCTTTGCCCGGCGCATTACGACCACGCTCAGCCTGACGGATCTTTCAAACCTTCTCGAGCGGGAAATCTTGCCGAACCTGTTGGTGCGCCAATCATCGCTGCACTATCTGAATGAGTCCGGCACGATGCACACGCTGCTGAATTTTGGTGTGCCGGAGAGCGGTTCCATCAACCTGGATGAACTGATTCCGCTTTTCCCGGCAGGGGACCACTCCCGGCTGGTGTTGAAGAATCCGATAAAAGGCATTTTTCCGGAGTGGGTCAAGATTGTATTTCCGCTGCGAATGTCCGGTAAACTGATCGGTGTCTGGATGCTCGGGCAGCATGATCCGGATGACGAGTACTCGCAGTCCGAACTCTCCACCCTGCAGACGATCAGCAACCAGACGGCGATCGCGCTATCGAATATTTTGAAGACCGTCCAGCTGCACGCACATTATCAGGCTGATATCGATCGTGAAGAGGCCACCCGTGTGGAGATTGCCCGCGGCCTGCATGATCAGGTCTTGAACCAGCTGGCCAGTTTGGCGATGCAGATTACCTCCGGCAGTTCCCAGGACGAACTGATCCAGTCCTATGAAAAGGTGAAAGTCAATTTGCGTGAATTAATCGCCCGCCTGCGCCCTTCGATTCTGGATTTCGGGCTGAGCCATGCGATCCACGACCTGTCAACACATTTGATGGACACGTACAGCGGTACGCGGATCCTCGTCGACCTGCCGTACCAGTCCCCCCGTTACGATCCGCATGTTGAAAACCACGTTTACACGATCATCCTGCAGGTCTGCGAAAACGCACTGCGCCACGCAGAGGCGAACCAGATCAATATCTCGGGGAGCTTCGAAGAGGGGTTGATCAACGTCTCCGTCTATGACGATGGGATCGGGTTTAATTTCAAGGAAATCAACTACACAGAGCTGATCGAAAACCGGCGTTTTGGCCTGGTGGGTATCCAGGAACGTGCGGACCTGATCCACGCCACGCTCGTGATCGATTCAGCCCCGGGCGCGGGGACGCGCATCCTCCTCCGCTGGGAAAACAAAAATGATTGAGATCGTCTCCTTCACGCTCGGCCCCGCCGCAACCAACGCCTATCTC
>JBFGQG010000477.1:0-3187 GCA_041564295.1 Anaerolineales bacterium
CGTTCATTTTCGGCCTTGTCAATGACCGGACAGGCAGCCTGCGGGCCGGTGTATTGTCACTCATCTTTTTCTTTGTGATCGGGCTTGCAATACTGCCGTTTGTGAACGTGGAGAAAGCGCTTGATCAAGGGAAGAAAGAGAAGGCGGTTTTTGTCGGTAGCGATTAATGTGCCTGGGCACGGAAGTGATATGACTCACCCTGCTCAGATTTCAATTTTCCGCATCCTTTCAACTTCTTTCTGTGCTCCAAGGCTGGTAAAGATCTCCCGCGCCTGGACCCATAGTGCTGTGCCTTTATCGGTGTTGCCGCATTTCAATTCGGAGCGTGCCCATTCTCGTAAAGTTCGCGCGCGTTCGCCGTCCAGGCCGGCTTCTGCAAGTTCCTTAAGACTTTCTTCGTAACACTCCGCCGCGGAATAATGTTTGACCAGGTCTGTTTCAGCATCTCGGACTCGAATCGATTCACCAGTCGCAGCTGCGGTCATGCCGAGAGCTTTCCAGGCAATACCGATCGATTCAGGAGAATCCTCCATCCGTCCGAGGTCCAGCGCTTTTAAAGCTGACTCAAGTGCACCTTCGATGTTGTCCTGGCCCAGGCGTGCGACCGCCAGGGACCCATAAGTTAACGCAAGGACCCAGGAACCGGCCGCCCCGGCCAGCCGGATCGCTTCCCGGAGATCGGCTTCTGCGGCCTGGTAATCTTCCAAGGCGACCCGTTGGCCGCCACGATTAGACAGGAACACGATCTCACCGTCCCGGTAGCCAATCTCCCGCGCAATCTCAAGGGCATTCTGGTAGCGCTGTAATGCTGTTTCATAATCGCCGTATGCCTCTGAAATCACTCCCAGGTTGCTCAACAAGTCCATGCCCTGGCGACGGTTGCCTTGTTCTGTGAAAATGGCCAGCGCGCGTTCGAAGTATTCCTCCGCCTGTGAATACCGCCCAAGGACGTAATGGGCAGCTCCGATCAAATTCAAATAACGTCCGGTTTCATCTCGTTCATCTGATTGAACAGATATCGCCAATGCCTGTTCACCCAGTTCGAGCGCTATACCCGATTCTCCCAATCTGAAATAGGCACTTCCTTCCATATAAAGCGCTCTGGCTATTTCACTGGTTGAATTTGCTTTACGCGCGAGTTTCTCAGATTCAACAGCGCTTTCCAATGCCGCGCGGTGTTCCCCCTGGAATCCGAGCGAATTCGCCAGCCCATAATGGGCACGGGCCTGTGCCTCGATATTTCCACTGTCCTGGGCTGAACTCAACATCAACCGGTAAACTTGTGCCGCTTCGCTGTAACGGGCCTGCCAGTTTAAAACTTCACCTAACCGGTTACTGATATCCAGTTTTCGAGTGGTCACGTCCGGGCCGGACAGATCTTCCAGAAATTCCAGCGCTTTTCGATAATAATTTTTTGCGGCTTCGAGGGCATAAGTTTCCTGTGCCTGTATACCGGCGCGCGCATACCATTCCGCCGAGCTGGCCCACTCCTCAGCAAGTTCGAAATGCTCTCCAACACGTCCGGAAAACTCGCTGACCCGCTGCCCGCCCAGTTCGATCAGGCCTTTTGCAGCCTGGATATGATAAATCCGCCGGAGTTTCAATAGGACACTCTCATAGGTGACATCATGCAGGATCGAATGCTTAAAAATATATTCAGTGGTATCTGCAAACGCCGATGCATCGCGGTGAAAAATTAGCTCCTTGTTCTCGAGTGCATTTAGCCCACCGCTGACCACTTCGGAAGTCTTTTCCGGTCGGTTTTCCGGGTTTTGCATAAATTCCAGGACCCTGTTCCAAAATACGCGTCCGACGACGGAGGCCTGCTGCAGTACTTCGCGGTCGTTCACTGGGAGATTGTCGAGACGGGCTTGAAGCACGCCAGTTAAAGTTGCCGGCACCTTCAAATCTGGCAGTCGGTCGGACTTGACCTGCCAATAATCTTCGTTTTTTACGATGATACCTTCATCGATTAATGCCTTGATCAATTCTTCCACGTAGAAAGGGCTGCCCTCCGCTCTGTTTACGATCAACTCCACCAGGGCAGGGGGAACCTGTGGGACTTTACGAAGAATTTCTACAACCAGCCGGCGGCAATCCGTGTCGGAAAGCGGTTGCAGGTCCAGTTGTGTATACTGCATGGGCCCTTTACCCCATTCAGAGCGGCGATCGAAGAAGCCGGGTCTGGTCAGTGCGATGATTAACACCGGCAGTTCGGGTTTTTTATTCAAAATGTATTCGACCAGGTCCAGCGAACCATTATCCGCCCAGTGGATATCCTCCAGGAAAATCACACCATTCCTTTCTCTGGTCGAAGCTTCCAGGAATTTCGCTGCATAGTGAAATGCCAGGTCTCTGATCTGGCGTGCGTCGGATTGGACACCTCTTAAGTATGGGTTGTCAGAGTAATCGAAACCGATCAGGTGACCGATGAAAGGTACCTGAGCGGTTACATCCTGGCTATCACCTGCATAAGCGCGGACACCTCTTTCCAGTTTCTCCTGTGCTTCGGTCGCCGTGTCACTGTCCTGGATCTCAAAACTTGTGGAAAGGAGGTTGCGGATCAATGCATACGGTGATTTTTGCATTTCTGGTGTGGCCCGACCTTTGAAAATATGCAGTTTGAAATGCTGTTCGTCCAGCCAGCGCATAAACTCGTAAAGCAGACGCGATTTTCCTGTCCCTGCATCGGCAACGATGCTGACCAGATGCAGTCCAGTCTTATCCATAACCCCTTGAACGGCCGATTTCATTTTCGCAAGTTCTGCCTCCCGACCGATGGTTGGCGTCTCGATCCCGTCCACACCCCGGGTCGTTATCCTGAAAGACCGGGGGCGGCGGGCGTTGACGATATATACTTTGACCAGTTCGCTTTTGCCTTTGACTTCAATCGGATCCAGCGGAGTTACATCGAAAATCCCCCGCACGTGCTGGTAGGTGTTCTGCGAGATAAGCACACCACCGAGGGGAGCGGCATGTTCCAGCCGGCTGGCCAGGTTAACTGCATCCCCCATCGCGGTATATTCACCGGTGCTGCCAACCGTGCCGAGTAAAACAGGCCCGGTCTTGATTCCGATGCGGATCTGGATTTCCTGAACCAGGGACTGCAGATTCGAATCGTGATGGTGAAAGGTCGATTTCCATTCCTTTACCTCGGACTGCATCATTAAAGCTGTGCGTATCGCTC
>JBFGQG010000478.1:0-3180 GCA_041564295.1 Anaerolineales bacterium
CCTTGCTCACGAAAATAATCGATAAGTTGCTGATCGGACCCTTCGGGCATAAGCACGCTGACGTCAAAATGCTTTTTGACCTCTTTGATTAACCCCAGAAAGTAGACCTGTGCGCCGCCCCATGACAAGTAGTTCCACGCGTAGATGACGCGTTTAATTTCTTTGCCTTGATTTTGTTGGGATAAATTGGTTTTCAAACGAGCGGGTTTCAGCCTTGATACTTAAAATAAACAGCGGCGGCGGACTTCCATGATTGAACCTAAATACCGGCCGTGCACTTGTCCGGGCGGAGGAGGTGCCGCTTCGCCCACCTGATCTGAATCACAAACCGAAGGGCATTGCTAAATCAATGTAACCCCGGTTAAACGACCCCGGCTTCGGAAATCCTCAGCTCGTCAGTTTCCGCCGCCAAAAGCGATTCTTTGACCTGTTGTTCAATCCAGGTATAAGTTCGTGCGAGTCCTTCCTCGAGACTTATTGCAGGTTCCCAATCCAACACTTTCCGGAGCTTCGTATTGTCTGAGTTGCGGCCTCGGACTCCTTGAGGGCCTTCAATATGATCGATGCTGACTTCATAGTTGGCAATTTTCGCGATGATAGAAACCAGTTCGTTAATCGTAACCATCCTGTCCTGGCCAAGGTTGAGCGGTTCGTGGTGATCGGAGTCCATCAGCCTGACGATCCCCTCAACACAGTCCTCGACGTGGCAAAACGAACGGGTCTGCTCGCCGTCGCCCCAAATCTCGATCTCCGGTTCTCCCGTCAGCTTTGCATAAGCGACCTTTCTGCAGATCGCTGCCGGCGCCTTCTCACGACCGCCTTCCCATGTACCCTTTTCGCCAAATATATTGTGAAAACGGACCGTCCTGGTCTCGATACCGTAATCTTCCCTGTAATGCATGCATAAACGCTCCGAGACGAGTTTTTCCCAGCCGTATGCATCCTGCGGCATCGCCGGATAGGCGTCTTCCTCGCATAACGGCTTCACGTCTGCAGTTTCTTGCAGAAATTCCGGATAAATACACGCTGATGAGGTAAAGAGATAGCGGTCTACCTCGTTCACGCGCGCTGCTTCAAGCGTGTTCAGATTGATGAGAGAATTGTTATAAAGAATCTGCGCGTGGTTCGCCGAAATAAATCCCATGCCTCCCATATCGGCCGCGAGCGCATACACGTCATCGACGTTTCGTGTCGCCTGAAGACACGAAGACCATCTGCGAAGATCGAGTATTTCGAATTCATCAGCATCAGTTTCGGCAAATTCAGGAAATTTGAGGTCGACTCCGCGGACCCAAAATCCCTTTCCTTTGAGATATGTTACGAGATGGCTTCCAATAAATCCCCCCGCACCGGTAACCAGTACTCTTTTTGCTGTATTGTTCATTTAATTTAAATCTGGTTCAGAAACTGCGGCTAATCGTCAGCTTCGTCATAGTTGTAGCTGTCCCTGTGGTAATAGCTTTGATAGTAATACGAGCTGTCTTGCGACTTTAGATTTACATTATTGAGAACAACGCCAAAGATCTTGGCACCGATATCAACCAATAACTGTCTCGAGCGCTGCACGACCTGCCGGGAACTCTTCCCGGATTGAACAACGAGAATGACTCCGTCAACACGCGACGCCATCAAAACGCCATCTGTAAAAGACGCGATCGGCGGTGAGTCCAGTACGACGTGTGTAAACTCGTCCTCGAACACTTCCAGGATTGCCTTCATTTGATCAGAACCGATGAGCTCTGCCGGGTTCGGTGGTATCGGACCCGAAGGCAGCAAATAAAGATTCGATTCCGTGTCATGCTGGACGACATCCAGAATTTCTGACTTTTTAAATTGGTTCGAAAGAATCGTACTCAGCCCTTCGACGTTGGAAAGGCCAAAAACACTGTGCAGCCTAGGCCTCCTCAAATCGCCGTCAATCACCAGGACCTTCGCACTCGTTTGAGCAAGGCTGATCGCCGTATTGATCGCCGTGGTTGTTTTACCCTCGGTAGGGAGGCTCGATGTGATCAGCAGTGATTTCGGAGGGTGTCCCGCCGTCGACAAAAGAATCGACGTCCGGAGCTGCCGGTAGGCTTCCGCCATCGATGAACGCGAGTCTTTGCTTATCAGCAGCTCGTTGCCGTGGGCATCAACAACATCGGATGAGCTTCCTACAAGCAGGAGCCGCCTTTTCGACATCGAGTCGATGGTCGGAATAGCCGCAAGCGCCGGCAGCTGCAGATAATCCTCAACTTCTTCGGTCGACTTGATGGTGTCGTCAAGGTATTCAAGGAACAATGCGAGTCCGGCCCCAAAGAGCAGGGAGACGAGCATTGCGGCGGCTACGGTTGTCAATCGTCTGGGTGATACCGGCTTTTCAGGCGGGATCGCTATCTCAGCGACGGTGATGTTGTTCTTTGTACCCGCGGCCAGAACATCATTTTCCCTTTGCTTTTTGGCCAGATTATCCAGAAAACCCCGTTTGGTCTCGACATCCTGTTCCAGCAGCTTGATTGTTACAGCCGCCTGGTTTTCTCCCTGAGCCTCGCTGTACTGGGCGTTAAACGCCGCACGCACCTTGGCTTCCTGCTCACGGGTCTGATCATACCGGGTGCGTAGATTGTCGACAATAACCTTTGCCGTCCGCTGACGGTATGCCTGCAGTCCTTCCTCGTTGTTCAACCTTAAGGACTTGATTTCTTTCTCGATCGTATCTATCTGCCTGTCGATTTCATCTATTTCAGGCGCCGATTCAACGTACTCGACCAGAAGCTTCCGCCTTTGTGCCTTAAGCCGTGTAATCTCTTGTCTCGTTTCATTCTCGAGAAGCCGAATCGCTCTTTCCCGGTCCGCGATGTACTGGGCCATGCGCTCCTCTACCATAGCGTCAATTCGGTCCTTGGACTGTCTCACCGCATTGTATTGGGCTTCCGCGTCTTTTCTGGCCTCCTCGACATCGAGCAACTGTTTGTTTAAACCCGAAAGCCTTTCGATCACTATCGTGACGCTATCGTCTTTCTCCAAAATGTTGGCCCTTCTTTTTTCAGCAACCAAGCGGTTTTCTCCCGCCTTGATCTCGGCCTCAAGGTTCGCGACACGTTCCTGCAGAAAATCGTTGGTTTTCCTGTTGGATCCCGTACGCATTTCCTGGTTGTTTTTTGTAAATGCTTCGGCAATCCCGTTGACCACGTAGGCGGC
>JBFGQG010000479.1:0-3180 GCA_041564295.1 Anaerolineales bacterium
CGGCGTTCTTTGCATCGGCATAAAAAGTCAACAGAGCTGTCAGTGCGGCTTCATCGATGAATGGGCGCTGGTTCTCATCCAGCAGCCTGCCCCCTGCCGCGCTGTAGAGGGCAAAAGTGAACAGCGCATTTGGCGCTCCGCCGGCAAACAAGAGCGGCGTAGTGGTGTTGAGTGTCGTCGTCCAGTCTCTCGGGGGTTCCAAAATGACATCCGGCCGGTAAAGCATCACGAGCGCATCCGTCGCAAACGGCAATCCATAAATCGACTGGTTTACGGTCGCAAGTGACCCGGCAAATTCGTACCAGTCTTCTTCAAATGGGTCTGTGAACGGGAGCAGCAGGCGGCTCCGCACCGCTCGTTCGAGTTCCAGGCGGGGAATAAGGACCAGGTCTGGAAGGGCAACCGGCACGGCAGAACTGGTCGCTGCAAGCGAGGAGACGATCCCACCGGAGCCGGTTTCCGCCTTGATTCGGACCGTGATCCGGATGCCCGGATGAAGCAGCGCAAACTCGTCCAGGCGTGAATCGAGCAATGCACCGGCTTCCGTCTCCGGGTCCGGGATGAACTGGGGCGGCAGCCAGATCCGCAATGTGATCGGCCCGCCGCCTGAAGGCCTTTCCGGCGTCAGGTCCGCCGCCGCCGTTCCTCCTCCGGGAAAGGCCGTCCCAGTTTCAGAGAAAGGCGGGGCTTGAGTCGCGAAATCTGCTGGAGTCAATGAGGGCTGTACCGGCACCGGCGTCAAACAGGCTGCAAGGCAGCTCATGACGATGAGCAACAGAATTAAGGCCCCTCGTCGCTCAGTAATCATCCCAATGAAACGGGGTTGCTCAACATTTCGACGAGCAATGCGACCCCGTTCTCGACATCGCTGAAATCGACCATTTCTGAAGGCGTATGGACGTACCGGCAGGGGATCGACAAACAACCTGCAAGCACGCCTGCCCGCGTGATCTGGATTGCCCTGGCGTCGGTCGTCCCACCTTCCAGCACCTCGAGCTGATACGGTAGTCTGGCCGTTTTCGCCGCGCTGACCATCCAGTCCACAACGCGCGGGTCGGCAAGCATGCCGCTGTCGCGCACCTTGATCGCAGGACCCTTACCAAGACCGACATCCATCCGGGTTCCATTCGGCGTGTCGCCTGATCCGGTTACATCGATGGCGATGCCGATATCCGGGTCGACCCCGTAAGCCGAGGTCGTTGCTCCTCGCAGACCGACCTCTTCCTGGACCGAAAAAACAAAGTAGACTTCGTGCGGCGTTCTCTTCAACTGCTGGAGGACTGCGATGCCTACGGCGACGCCGATCCGGTCGTCCATCGCTTTGGACACGAGACGGCCGTTGAGGTCTACAAAGGGACGCTCAAATGCTGCTACATCGCCGATTTTGACCGGGCAGTTCTTTTCGCTGGTCGCACCGACGTCGATATACATCTCTGTGAGCGGTTTCGCTTCATAAACGCCGGATTTTTCCTGTCCAATCACACCTGCCGTACCGTTCAGGAAGCGAACGCGTCCGCCGACACAGTTGCGGGGATACACGCCGCCAATATTCGTGAAGCGCACAAAGCCGTTTTTGTCTATGTGTGTCACAATAACGCCGATCTCGTCCATGTGCGCCGACAGCATGATCTTCTTCCCACCGGTTGGCGATGGCTTCGCCGCCTTGCCTTTTCGGGCTATCAGGTTCCCGAGGGGGTCCACATGAATCTCATCTGCTGAAGATTCGATTTGTTTTCTGACGAAATCACGAACGTTGTGTTCGTACCCCGATGGGCCTGTGATTTCGACGAGGTTCTTAATCAACGTTTTCATGAATTCTCCAAATTGAAATAAAAGGATTTCCTGTTTTATTTTTGCGCGTCAGGCCCTTGCAGATTTCAGCAGAGCAGGTTTCACTTCTGAAAGCGCCGAGATTAACAATTCCATCAAGTTTTGCCAATCGGATAGGCGGACGATTGCGGAAGGTGTATGCAGGTAGCGCCCTGGCACAGAGAGTGACAGCGACGGCACGCCTGAACGGACCTTGTGTATCGCGCCGGCATCTGTGCCGCCACCGCCGGGCTGGCGATATTGGAACGGAATACTATTTTTTTCCGCCACAGAGGCAAAAAGCCGGACCAGTCGAGGGTCTGATAGCGTGCTGCGGTCGGTCAGATAAATTGCCGGCCCTTCCCCAAGGCGTGCGTTGTAACGCACATTTTCTTCACCTTTCCAATGCGGAAAATCGTAGGCCGGTGTGCAATCGATCGCGATGGCCATGTCCGGGTTCATGGTATGGGCTGCGACCCGCGCGCCGCGCAGGCCGATCTCTTCCTGTGTCGTGAACGCGGCGAGCAGGTCGATGTTTTCAGGTGCGTGTTTCACCAGTTCGATCAGGCTCGCTACGCCGATTCGGTCATCCAGCGCTTTCGAACGCAGCGTCCGGGTGACGCCGCTGCCGATCGTCATGAAATTTGGTGAGAATGTAGCCCGGTCACCGATCTTCACCTTGCCGTTGCCTGCACCGCCTGTGTCAATGCGCAGGCTGTCCACCGATACGGCGCTCGATCGTTCCGATGCCGAGGTCAGGTGGACGGGTTTAAAGCCGATCACACCGGGAATATGGTCCTTCCCCACGACGACCGATTTTCCGACCAGCTGGCTTGCGTTCAGGCTGCCGACTGTATCAAAGCGGTAGACACCGTCTTTATCGTCACCGGTGACCATCATGCCGACCGCGTCCATGTGCGCAGAGACCATCACGCGCAGGCGGCTTGCAGAACGGCCTTTGCCGTTTTTCACCACCAGCACGTTCCCGAGCGCATCGACCTGCATTGAGTCAACCTGGCCTTCAATTTTTTCTTTAACGAGCTTGCGAACCTCACCTTCCTGTCCTGATATCGCACTCGCTGCACAGAACGTTTCAAGCAGGCGGATTTGCGCCGCTTTGATTCCTGGATAATTCGGCATCATCATTCCTCGTGACCCGGATTGGGCTATTCCTCATCCCAACTGAGCGTTTCCATAAAATTTGGTGCAAGGCCTGCGATAAATTCACCCAACAATCGCCCGGTGCGCGTCACATCTTTCATGTGGATCACTTCCAGCGGTGTATGCATATAACGCAGCGGAATGCTGATCACCATCGTCGGGATTCCGAACTGAGCGACCTGCAGTGCAAAAGCATCTGTTCCCGAATGC
>JBFGQG010000480.1:0-3170 GCA_041564295.1 Anaerolineales bacterium
CGGACACGGCCCGACCGAGATGAACTGCCCCAGGATGGACTGCGTCGCGCGGCGCACTTCACCAACCCCGCCGCAGGTCGGGCACACCGCGGTGGTCGTGCCTGACCGCGCACCCGAGCCGTCGCATTCGCGGCATGGCACCAGTGACTTGAGTTTGAGCTTGCGGGTCGTTCCCTTGGCAACGTCTGCGATGGTCAGATCGAGCGTGTCCCGCAGGTCAGCCCGCAACAGCTGCGGCTTGTGAAAGGTGGGTTGCGGGATGATGACTGAGCCCCCAGATCCTCGCACGTTTAACCCGCTTGTGTGGGAGTCTGCGCGGCAGGTGCCGTACGGTAAGGTGACGACGTACGGCAGAATCGCCGAAATGGTGGGGCCTCCGCCAGGTGTCGATCTGGAGGTCTATAAATCGCTGGGACCACGGTGGGTGGGCACTGCTATGGCGGCCTGCCCGGACGACGTGCCCTGGCAGCGGGTTGTCAATGCACAGGGGCGAATCAGCATTCGCACCGGCAGCGGCCACCTGCGCCAGCGAGCCCTGCTGGAAGCTGAAGGGGTTGAATTTGACGATGACGATAGGATCGATTTCAACCGCTTTGGGTGGGGAATCCCGCCTGTCGTGCGGCAGATGTCCCTGTTTTAGGAAGCAGCAAACGTTTATTGAAGGAGCATTTTATGGCAGATAAAATAGACCAGGCCATCCAGAACATGATCTCAAACCTGGAAGAAAAAACCGGCAGGTCGCTGGACGAATGGGTTGCAATCGCTCAGAAAAGCGAACTCGACAAAGTCGGTGCGCGGATCAAATACCTGAAATCCGAGTACGGCCTGACCCATGGGTATGCCAACCTCGTTGCGCTCACGGCAAAAGACCGGGAGACCGCAGCGGGAGAGGAAGCTGTTGAAGACCCTGTGGAAGCATTGTTTTCTGGCCCGAAAGCCGGTTTGCGGCCGGTTTTTGACCGGATCCTCACTGAAGTGAAAAAATTTGGGCCGGATTTGGTCGAATCGCCGAAGCGGACCTACGTCAGTCTCCGGCGAAGCAAGCAGTTTGCCATCGTGCAGCCGTCCACAAAGACGCGCGTGGATGTCGGCCTGGTGCTGAAGGACCGCGATCCCGAAGGCAGGCTTGAAGCCGCCGGTAGCTGGAACAGCATGTGCACGCACAGGGTGCGGCTTGAATCAGCCGAGGATGCGGACAAAGCGTTATTCAAATGGCTGAAGGAGGCTTTTGATGCCGCCTGAGAACATGCCCGTACGCTGCCCCTGGGTACCGCTCGATAAAGATTTGTACGTCCAATATCACGATGAAGTTTGGGGAGTGCCGGTCCATGACGACCGTCAGCTTTTCGCAAAACTCTGCCTGGATGGGGCGCAGGCCGGGCTGAGCTGGTGGACGATCCTGCAGCGGCGCGAAAATTATTACCGGGCGTTCGACGGTTTCGACCCGAAAAAAATTATCCGGTATGATGAAGCGAAGAAAGCGGCCCTGATGCAGGACGCCGGCATTATCCGTAACAGGCTAAAGATCGAATCGGTCGTAAAAAATGCGCGCGGCTACCTGGAAATAATGGAAGAAACCGGCAGCTTCAGCCGATATCTCTGGTCATTCGTTGGCGGCAGGCAAATCATCAATAGCCCCAGGGAACTGGCGGATTACCAGGCCACCAGCCCGGAAGCAGAGGCAATGAGCAAAGCCTTGAAAAAGCACGGGTTTTCGTTCGTTGGGCCCACAATTGTTTATGCGTTCATGCAGGCGGTCGGCATGGTGAACGACCACTCAGTGGATTGCTTCAGGCGCAAGGAAGTTATGGGAGCAGCAGGCGCTGCCTGATTGCATCCAGTTCAGTTTTCATCAACCCAGCTGCAGTCAAATAGCCTGCTGTGCCACCGTAGACATCATCCAGGTGGTTCAACATCATGGTCATCATCTCCGGAAGTGCGGTCGGCTGGTCCCAGAAGTGAACCGGGGCTTTATCATTCGCGACATCCGGAGTAGAATCACGATCCTCCAATAGGCGTTCCTGGCTCAAGGCGTAGTCCTCAACGACCAGTTCGTCCGGAACACCAACCAGCCTCTGGGTGAGCGCAGCAATTGTTCCGGTGCGGTCTTTACCGGAGTGGCAGTGGAACAGAATCCCGCCGGGATCAGCGTGTATGAATGCACGCAGGACCGCTGCAATCAGGTCCGGGTAATGGTCGAGGATGATGCAGTACACTTCGCCGCGCGATTGCGCCTTTACGATCTTTGCGCTCACGTGCGGCGTGAACCTTTCCAACGGCATATTCAGGTAATTGACGGACGGATGCTGCATGAATGCATGCGGCTCAGCGGACGCTTCTTGCGGCTTCCGCAGGTCGATGACCGTGCGGATTCCATATGCAAGCAGGGCCTGTTGACCTGCGGGAGTTAAGCGGCTCAGGCTATCCGCACGGACGAAGCGGTCGAGTGGGAGAACCTCGCCGGGTACCGTCGCCAGGCCTCCCAGGTCGCGGACGTTTAAACAGAAATCCCATTCAAGATGTCTGGAAGCGTGTGTCTCGTTGTTGATCATAGGGCCGGTAAGCGGCAAATGATTACGAAAACAATCCCGGTAAATAAATAAAAGAGCCGGGACGCCACCCCGGCTCTATTATAAGGAGGAGAAGAAGAGAAATCGCCCTTCATAACTATTTTAGTAAACTTAGCCAGTTAATACCTGACGTTTACTATACGTTTACTATACGATTTACCGACATTTTACAATATTTTTTGCAAAAACCACACAAATTGTCAATAAATATGAAGAAAATATAAAGGTGCCATGAAACAGGCCATACACACTGAAAATTTAGAGCGCATATACAAACTCCGCGGCGGAAAAAAGGAAGACCCGAAAGAGCTGACCGCTCTTTCAAACGTATCCCTTGAGGTTCACCGCGGTGAGCTTTTCGGCCTGCTCGGGCCGAACGGTGCAGGGAAAACGACTCTCATCAAAATCCTGACGACGCTCCTTGCCCCCACCAGCGGAACGGCAACTGTTGCAGGATATGATGTCGCAACCCAGCCTCAATTGGTGCGCCCGCGCATCAACATGGTCTCCGGCGGTGAGTCCTCCGGCTATGGGCTGCTGACCGTGCGTGAAAACCTCTGGATGTTTTCACAGTTCTACGGCATCCCATCGAAACTGGCC
>JBFGQG010000481.1:0-3125 GCA_041564295.1 Anaerolineales bacterium
CGAGGAGAGCAAGAACGGACCCAAAATCACCGGGCAGGGAGACGCGCGGATCACCTCTCTGGGCCAGTGGCTGCGTGACACTAAAATCAATGAGCTGCCCCAGCTCTGGAACGTCTTCGTTGGAGATATGAGCCTCGTCGGCCCTCGCCCGGAGGACCCCGACATCGTCTCGACCTGGCCGGAGGAAATCCGTAAGGACATCCTTTCTGTTCGACCGGGCATCACCAGCCCCGCTTCGATTGTATTTCGGGACGAAGAGCAGCTGCTGCAGTCCGACAATATCATGGACGACTATTTGCGGACAATCCTGCCTTCAAAGCTCAGGCTTGATCAGCTGTACGTTCGTAACTACAGCTTGCTTGCCGATCTTGATGTCATCTTCTGGACTTTCATGGTCCTGATTCCTCGCGCTCGAAGCGTCCCAATCCCTGAGGCCCAATTATATTGGGGGCCGTTTTCCATTTTCTTCTCGCAGCTATTCAACTGGTTCATTGGCGACTTCGTGATTTCCATGACCAGCGTGGCAGTAGTGGCCGGCATCTGGCGCACCATTACCCCGTTGGACATTGGTTGGCGATGGGGATTCATTTCGGCGATCGGGATGGCAGTAATTTTCAGTCTATTTAACGTTCTCTTGAAGAACCATCTTGTCTATTGGCGTAAAGCGAGCCCACGTCAGGCCCTGGATGTCATTACTGCTGCGGTCCTATCGGTCACGATGATTTGGATCGCGGATAAATACTTTGTCCGTTGGGTTGATATACCGGACGGGCTGTATATTGTCGCCGGTTTCTTAGCCTGTGCCGGTTTTATCGCAGCACGCTATAGGGAACGTATCCTGACCGGCCTTGCTTGGCGCTGGTTCTCTTTCCGAAGAGCTGGCGGTTCGATCGGAGAGCGTGTGCTTATTGTTGGGGCGGGCGACATGGGTTCGTTTGCAGCTTGGTTGGTCCGTAAAAGCGATTTGAGCCAGGCTTTCACAGTCGTCGGGCTGGTAGACGATGACCCACGCATGCAAAATATGAACTACGAAGGAATAAAAATCCTTGGCTCAACGCGGGATATTCCCCAGCTGGTCGCCGAACACGACCCCGGACTGATCCTGTTTGCGATATCCAACATAAATGAGACCGATCGCCGGCGGATACTTAACGTTTGCAAGAAAACCGGTGTGCGAGTTGTTCTTATTCCGGACATCATGAAAGTCGTTCAATCCTATTTTCGAGAAGCTTCGGTCAAGCACGACGAGACGCCGGTCAAGTCCCCGCCAGCGGATATCGATCGTGTAGATGCGCAGCTTGAAGAAGTGGAGCAGTTAATCCTTCTGGGCGAACTCGAAGACGCTCGCGTTCGCCTGGCTGAGATCCGCGCCTCCCTTTTCGACCAAATTCACGTATGAATCATTTTTGGTATGAAAAATCTGTACTGGTAACAGGGGCCGGCGGCTTTATCGGCAGTCACCTTGTAGAACGGCTGGTTGCAGAGGGGGCGCGCGTACGCGCGTTCGTCCGCTATAACTCCCGCGCTGATTGGGGCCTGCTCGGTGAACTGTCTGCGAACGTCCTTGAAAACATCGAAGTTATCGCCGGCGACCTGCGAGATCTGCCGGCCGTCCTCGAGGCCATGCGCGGTGTTTCGAACGTCTTCCACCTCGGTGCGCTGATTGCTATTCCATATTCGTACGTCCATCCGGCGGAAGTGGTGGACGTCAACATCACGGGCACGCTCAATATTCTGCTGGCTGCATGTGAGACTGGCGCGGCGCGCGTCGTCCACACTTCGACCAGCGAGGTCTACGGCACGGCCCAGCGCGTGCCTATAGATGAGAGCCATCCGCTGCAGGGCCAGTCACCATATTCAGCCTCGAAAATCGGCGCCGACAAACTTGCAGAGAGCTTCTACCGCTCGTTCGACACGCCGGTTGTGACTGTGCGGCCGTTCAATACTTACGGCCCGCGGCAGTCTGCTCGGGCTGTGATCCCGACCATTATCACACAGGCGCTGACGCAGGACGTGGTTCGCCTCGGCAACCTGCACGCCCGCCGGGACCTGACGTACGTCAGCGACACTGTTGCTGGTTTCCTGCGCGTCGCCGAAGCAGACGGCGTTTTGGGCGAGACATTTAATCTCGGGGCTGGCTCCGAGATCACCGTCGAAGCGCTTGCCGAAAAGATCATACAGCTCGCCGGGCGCGATGTTCCCACAGAAGTCGACCCGACCCGGCTGCGTCCGGCGAAAAGCGAAGTGGAGCGCTTGCTGTCCGACAATTCATTTGCACGGGAGCGCCTCGGCTGGCAGCCGGAGGTATCCCTCGACGAAGGCCTTTTAAGGACAATCGATTGGGTCCGAGCCAACCTGGACCGCTTTCAAATAGAGGCTTACACTGTCTGAAGTTCAGGCGATACTGCAGACGTCCAGCAAGCAGTACCCTGGCGATGGTTTGCGACGGAGAATGCTTCGCATGTGCGTAATGCTTTCGATATTATGATAATTACATTTCAATCGCCATAAAAAATAACCGATCCAACTAACCGACAAACCAGCTAACCAACCCTACACCAATAACCAGGTCCTATGAAATCCGTCATCCTCGCCGGAGGAAAAGGCACCCGCCTCAAACCCTATACCACCATCCTGCCCAAACCGCTCATGCCGGTGGGAGACATGCCGATCCTCGAAATCATGCTGCGGCAGATGAAGCGCGCCGGTGTGGACGAAGCCATTCTAACCGTCGGCCATTTGAGCGCGTTGCTGCAGGCTTTCTTTCAGAACGGCGAACGCCTCGGCCTCAAGATCGACTACTCTTTTGAAGACCATCCGCTCGGAACAGCCGGGCCGCTGTCCCTCGTGCGCGACCGGCTGACGGAAACGTTCCTCGTGAGCAACGGCGACGTGCTGACCACACTCGATATCAAGGACCTGGTGCGTTTTCACAAGAAAGCCGGCGCCACTGCCACGATTGCCATGCACACCCGCCAGGTTAAGATCGACCTGGGCGTGCTGCATTTCAACGGTAATTACGAACTGACCGATTATGAAGAGAAACCGACCCTGGATTACCATGTCAGCATGGGCATCTACGTCTTCGAGCCGCGCGCACTGGCCTACATCCCCGATAACCAGTA
>JBFGQG010000482.1:0-3122 GCA_041564295.1 Anaerolineales bacterium
CATTTCGAACAGGATGTCGTTTTCTGCCAGACCGACCTCTTCAGCACCCAGGCCCGGCATTGTGCTGCTTATGATGATTCCGAAGGGCACTGGAGACTTGTAACGCGCCTGGTTGGCTTCATCCAGCAAACCGCCGATCAGGATGCCCAGCATCGGACGGTCGTAGACCCGGCGATCGAGCCCGGTTTCCAGCACAGCTTTCAGGTTTATCAGGGCTTCGTTCCAAAAAGAGATATGGGTATCGCCGCGATACTCACCGGACATGGATAGCGACAACTGGGTGCCGTTTTCTTCACCTGGGAGGATCTGAAGGCTTACCTGACCGGGGGCGGGCGTGTGAATATGCCAGTTGACCTGGGTATTTTCGACCATTTCGCCGATTGATCCGGTCAGTTGGTAACCCTTTTCCGACCAGAGGAAGAGATAACTCCCTTTTGCAGTGTCGAGTTCTACGGCGTTTGCGCACCAATCCAGCAGTCCTCCAGGCGTCGTGAACGCGCGGAATATTGCGTCAGGAGAAGCCTGGATTGTTTGGGATAAAGTGACCGAATGGTTCATATTAGACGACCTCAGAAGACGCATAAAATCATGCGCTCCGTATGTTTACGCATGATTTTATGCGTTATTCTGGTTATGCCGGCTGCTTTTCTTTTCTTGCCTCGGCGACGGCGGCTTTGATCTGGTCGACGTGCGGCAGAAAATGCGTTCTTATGTTGTTCTCGAAATCTCCGCCGGTCAAGAAATAGGCGGCCTTGTTCGAAACGTATTCTTCGGGCAGCGATTTGATCATCCGGACGTTGAGGGCCAGTGTGCGCTTGAGCTCTTTATACAGTTGCTTTGCCTTGTAAGTATCGGCAATAGCCTTCACGGAGCGGCTTGCTCCCGGGTAGGAAGGGAATTTGTCATTTTCGGCGTGGCGATCCCAGGCTGCCTGGTTCCAGCGCTCGGATATCAGCAAATGCGCCATCACTTCTTTGGCGCTCCATTCACCATTCGCAGGGCTGTGGGAGGCTTCTTCTTCAGAAACGCCCTTGAGGGCATCTTTCAAAGCTGCAAGGACCTCTTTATGTACGCGCTTTGCAACAGCGGCAAGTTCAACGGGAGGAGGTGGGAATTCCGGAACGGGCCTTTTTGACAGTTCCACGTCCATTTCGACCTTTTCAGGGCCGCGGTAAACCACGGCATGGACCACGTCGCCGCCTTTTCGAGTGGACAATACCGGCGTCAGGGATTGAAAATCGCGAATCTCGGTGCCGTCCACAGAAACGATCACATCTTCAGCCTGGAGACCTGAGCGCTGTGCGCCCATGCCGTCGAGTACACCGGAAACATGCATGCCGAAGTCTACCGGAAGATTAAGGCGCTTTTTAAGTTTCTCATCCACCAGCCCTCCGATATAGAAGCCAAGCATCGGCCGGTCGTAAAGCCGCTTGTCCACGCCGGTCTCGAGGACTGACTTGAGGTTTTTGAGGCTGTTGGCCCATTCGCGTTCGAAGTTTTCAACTGCCGGCTGCCACTCCTCGCCTTCACCGAGACCGCTGTGCGTCAGCTTGAGATCAGTTCCAGACTCGGTTTTCTCCAACTCGACGGTAACCTCGGTCGGGGCCGGTTCATAAAGAGCGTGCCAGGAAAACACCACTTTCTCGTCTTTCACAGCCTCCTTGAAAATCCCGGCAGAATAGAACCCTGCATTCCACCCGGCATAGAAACGGCCGCCTTCTCGACCGTCGGCCTCTGCAGAATCGGCCATCCATTCCTCGACACCCTGCGAAGTGGTGAAGGCCCTGTAAACATGCGCCGGCGGCGCATCAATAGATTTTTTGAACGTAAGCTTGGTTTTCGTATTCATCGTTCTCTCCTTGTGAGGTGTGGGGTTGGGGTCGAAATTCGGATTGGTCTCATCTGCTCTCCAGGGCGCCGGCAGCTCGCAACATACCGGCGATCTCCTCGTGCCCTTGTTCGACGGCAACGGCGAGTGGAGTCTTTCCCTGGTAATCCGCAACGTTCAAATCAGAAGTCACCGATAAAAGACATTCCACCATGTCACGGTGCCCCATGGCTGTAGCAGCGTGGAGCGCATGCCCGGCAGAATCGGTGCTGCCTCCTGCTGATATGATAAGGTTGACGACATCAACACTGCCGCTCAGTGCAGCATGGTAGAGGAGCGAGATCCCGTGAGCTCCGGTCGCATTCGCCGAAGCCGGGTTTGCTTTCAGGAATGCATCCACCTCCTTTTTCAAACCCAGCATTGCTGCTGTTGTGATGACGAGGGGTGCGCCCAGCGAAAGCAGGTACTCTGCGATCGGCCGGTTGCCTACGTGGGACGCGGCGCCAAGGGGCGTTTCTGCCCAGGGCTCGTACATCACGTTGAGCTGTGCCGGGTCGTTCGCAAGTATTTCTTTAACCCGGGCAAGGTCGTAATGAGATACCACGACGATTTCAGGGGGGGATTGGTTGTCCAATTCAAGGCTCCTTAATTGAGGTAAAGATCAATCGAGATAGAAGGGCACAAATTCAGAAGTTGAAGGTCCAGCGCTTCAATCGCCGCCAGCACCTTTAAAAGTGTGACCGCCTCATCGACGGTCAAATTGCCTTGAGCGACGTGCTCAAGGACACGTATTCTATTCGCGCTCATTTGAGACTCCTTGTGGATGCGGGACGGATCCACAGCGGCGCCGGCTCGTTCTACATCGCTCTGGCCTGGGAGCTGAAAAACACCGGCACAAATTAGATAAACATCTAACGGCAAATTAGATAATAATCTAATTTGCTTTCCGAGTCAAGGGCTTTTGAGGTTTCTTTCCTGGTCAGCGGACTTCCTATCTGTGGATAACTCGCACAAAACTGTGGAAAAACCAGTGTTTCTGGGGAAAACTGCTTTTCTCCTGGGATCTCTTAAAAATACGCCACCCCCATATGCAGTACATAAGTACTGGCATCCCCTACATATAGGAAGATTTTGTGGGATTCCTGAAACTCTCCCGAATCTGTCCTTTTTTATCCTCAACCCTAATGGGGACAAAATCGGAGGGGAGACAAGCGCAACCACCTTAGATGAGCGAGTGAAAAGATTCACAACCCCAGATGTGGGGGTGGAAAAGAAATTAAACCCTCTTATCCAC
>JBFGQG010000483.1:0-3111 GCA_041564295.1 Anaerolineales bacterium
GACTGGGTCGAAGGCGGCGCGCTGGTTGCCAATCCATCCTGGGAGGATGATACGGCGACCGGTGCATACGGCGCCGGCAGCGTCGCAACGGCCGAGAATGGGAAGCACTGGCTTGAGGCTGCGATAAAAGAGAAGGTGGACCATGTACGTCAGATCGATGAGCAGTGGCGCCGCCGGACGGCGAAGCGCAAACATATGCGGAAAGAATGAAACGCCTCGAGCCGCCGGAGGTTCGTTCAATAACTACTGCCGGCGATAATAATTCGCGCCCGAATAAACCGCTCGCAGCGCGCGCCCGTCCAAAATATCCTCAAACCGGACCGTTTCCGGTGATCCTTCCCCCCCGATTTGAAAAAAACCCGGTTCGATTTCGTCCATCGTGTCTTCATTTTCAGAATATTGGGTCAGGTACAGCCGGCCCTCTCTCAGAAGGATCCTGAACCCGGGATACCAGGGGTTGTGTGAGATATATTCACCCGGGAAAGCGTTCCAGAAATCAGGGTGCCCTTTCACTTCTGGCGGAGTGATCGCGCGGTAATAAACTTCCTCCCCGTGGACCAGCGCTTCAACTTCTCCAGCTTCGTTCCGCCTCAACCGAATGAAAAATTTATCCCAACCCCGGCGGTCCAGGTGGAAGGTGTCCTCCGCGCGCAGCGATAAATTAGCTGAAATCCCCTTGATTCCAAGTCCGCTACTTCTTTTTTCGATCGTCAGGACAGCATTCATGCCAATATAATCGCCGGTGAAATCGTCTCCATTCTGTATGGTGTAGTGGTCCCGCGATGCCGGGATTTCCGGTAGTGGTTCTGAAAGTTTTTCGGCAATGACCGCGCTGAGCGCAACCTGTGCAACCTGATGCGCGCCGCCGGGCCCGTTCATTAGAACGATTACCCCAAAACCATCCTCCGGTGCGCAAATCATTTGGCTCGTATAACCTAACATGCCGCCGCTGTGGCTAATATACCGCCGGCCATCAAATTCGAAGATATTCAGCCCATAACCGTAATAAGCAGGCTGTGGATCATTCGTCTCAAGGATATGCTGGCCAGTCATGGTCTCATAGGTCTCCGGGCGGATGAGTTGGGAAAACCCGTTGAGCAGTGCGCGGAAGTAGATTGCCATGTCTTCTGGTGTAGACGTGATCGATCCGTCCGCTGTGTTGGTCTCAAGCCAGGGTGCAGGTGCCAGTTGCGACTTATCCAGGAAAGGATTTGAGATCGGCTTGTCAGGAGGAAATGGCCGGTATCCCGTGGCATGGTGTTGGAACGAATCGTTCGTTATGACTGGCATTGTTGACGACATACCGAGAGGTTGGAGGATTTTCTTGCGAACGATGTCAGCGTACGATGCGTCGGTCAGCGCCTCAAGGACGAGGCCGAGGACCTTGTACCCGGTATTGGAATAGTGGAAATATTTGCCGGGTCTGATCGCATGGCTATTCCGAAGCGCCCACGCTTCAGCTTTAGCGGTAATTCCTTCGTCCGTTCCCTGGGGTATCCCGGCCGTATGGGTAAGGAGGTGGTGGCAGGTGACCACTGAGTCCCTATTGGGGATCACCAGCCAGGGCAGGTATTCAGTTACCGGGGACTGAGGGTCGAATTTTCCTTCTTCGTACAACTGCATCAAAGCCAGCGCTGTGAAGGATTTCCCGATCGAACCAATTTGCATGAGGTGATCGATCGTCAATTTCGTCTGGGCTTGCAGGTTTGCAAATCCGAAAGCGCGGGAGAAGATTGTCTTATTCATGTCCGTAATAGCGATCGAAATCCCGCCCGCCGGCTGAACGGCGAGGTGCTGTTTTATAAAGTTCGAAATGAAGGTTCTTGTTTTTTGTTCCATCGGAATAAATGAGGTTTTTGAAGGGACCTTGCGAAGGTTTAAACCTTCGCAAGGTCCCGGGAATTTTTAAAATTTTCCGAATTTAGACCTTCTCAATCCGCAAACAGGCTGCTTCGTGGCCTTCGGACACGGCGATGTATTCCGGGTCCGTCTGGCGGCACTCTTCGATGGCCTGCGGACAGCGCGGGTGAAACCGGCAGCCGGTCGGCAGGTCGATCGGATTTGGCGTTTCGCCCTGCAGGATGATGCGTTCTCTTCTCAGGCGTGGGTTCGGGACAGGCACAACAGATAGAAGCGCTTTTGTGTACGGATGGCGGGGATTGTCGAGCACCTCGCGGGTCGGCCCGATCTCCACGATACGACCCAGGTACATCACAGCCACACGGTCGGCAAAATAGCTGACCGTTCCCAGGTCGTGCGTGATAATCAGTACAGAGATTCCCCGTGACTGACGCAGTTCCAGAAGCAGGTTCAAGATCTCAGCCCGAATACTGACATCGAGCATGGAGACCGGTTCGTCTGCCAGGAGTAAAACAGGCTCCAGTACCAGTGCGCCGGCGATAACGACCCGCTGTCTCTGACCCCCCGATAATTCGTGCGGGTAGCGGTCGATGTAAATTGACGCAGGTTTCAGCCCGCTATCTTCCAGGGCGCGGGTCACTCGTTTGTCGCGATCGTTGGTTGACGAAGCAATCCCATGGACAATTAAAGGCTCAGCAATGATTTCCCCGATCGTCTGGGTCGGGTTAAGGGATTCGTACGGGTCCTGGAAGATCATTTGAATTTTTCGGCGCAAAGCTTTTAGGGGAGCGCCATCGATATATGTGACGTCCTGCCCTTCAAAACGGATCGTCCCACTCGTCGCCTTTTCAAGGCCGAGGAGTGTCAACGCGAGGGTAGATTTACCGCAACCAGATTCACCTACGAGAGCCAACACTTCACCCTGCCTAAGATCGAAATTAACGCCGTCGACCGCGTGAACAAATTTTTCTTCACTTCGAAAGATCGATGGCTTTTCAGCTATGAAGAGTTTTCTCAACGCCGTCACGCTGAGGAGTTCGGAGACTGGTTCACGGATCTTGCCGGTGGCGTTCACGATTTCTCCAAAAGGTGGCATGACGCAACATGCTGATCATTGTCGATGTGGAGCAGTGCGGGTGATTCAACCATGCAGCGGTCAAAAACAGCGGTCAAAAACAGCGATCAAGAACAGCGCTCAACAACAGCGGTCAACAACAGCGGTCAACAACAGCGGTCAACAACAGCGGTCAA
>JBFGQG010000484.1:0-3089 GCA_041564295.1 Anaerolineales bacterium
GGGTAAAGGACAGGGCTTTGCAATGCCTGCATGGGCTGTCGAGTTCGGCGGACCACTGCGGCAGGACGAAATCCGGGACCTGGCTGTGTTCATGATGAACTGGGAAGCGGAAGCCAACCAGGAGGTCAGAGTCGAGCGCGATTTCCTGATCCCACCGTCTGAAGATCCCGTCTTTGCAGGCCGGCTGGTATACAACCAGTTCGGTTGTGGGGCATGCCATGCCATCGAAGGTATCAGCGTTGGCGTTGTCGGTCCTGACCTGACAAATATCGCGACTGTCGCAGCCACCCGCATCGACGGTTACTCCGCCGAAGAATACATCCGCGAATCGATCCTGATGCCGGGTGCTTTCATCTCGCCGGAATGTCCCAATGGTCCCTGCGCTGAGCCGTCCGTCATGCCGGCGACCTTCGCCGATCAGATGTCAGCCGATCAGCTGGATAGATTGCTGGTCTTCCTGCTTGCACAGGAGTGATCCCCTGGAAGCAGTAAATAACCTCGGCCTGATCGTTGCCGCAGCAGCCCTCGTGCTGATCGTCATTATCGCAGTGGCGCGCTCGCGGAAATAAATACAAATTTGAGCCCCGGGTTTACCCGGGGCTCATCTGATTAGCCCTGGCAGCGAGTCTTCAAGATGCAAAACTACGAAAAATGGCCCGCTTCTTAAATTGACATCCTTGTAAATCTGAGGTATCCTTCGCGGTCCGGGCGGGTCCGGCGCGGCGAAGCCCTGCGAACCGTGTCAGGTCCGAGAGGAAGCAGCACTAAGTGGGTTCCTTCGGGTGCCGCCGGGGTGCCTGCCCGGATTTTTTGGAAGAGAGGACGGCGCAATGCCGTCCTTTTTAGTTAGAATAACCATATGCCTTTTCGATTTTTACGCCTTTATCTAGCATTTGCAATGCTTGCGGCGCTGTTGCTCCTTTCCGCAACAGGTACGCCGCCGGCAGAGGCGCCGCGCGTGAGGATCGTCGTATTCGCTGACGGCGAGATCCATTCGTTTATCTCCGGTGAGTCAACGGCTGCTGGATTACTGGAGCAGGCAGGGGTTGAACTAGGCGCAGGGGATATGCTGTTTTTCAACGGCCTGGCCATCGAAGCCGAAACAGGACTGGCCGGCAGCGACCCGATCGTGCTTCAGGTGAAGCGGGCGTTGACCGCCACAATCGAGGGCGTTTCAATTAAAACGACGGCTTTGACCGTTGCAGATGCTCTATGGGATGAAAATATACGATTGCGCTTCAGTGATGAGGTGATTCCGGCAGCCCAGGTGGTCGTGAAGGAAGGCATGGCGATTGATCGCACCCCGGGCAGATTGGTCCGCGTACAGGTCGGCGAGCGCACGGTCACCACACGTACTGCGGCAGAGACGGTCGGCGAGGCGCTGCAGGATGCCGGATTGGCTCTGCAGGGGCTGGATTACAGCGTTCCGGATACGGATGTACCACTTCCACAGGACGGCATCATTCGACTGGTCCGTGTACAAGAAGAAGTGCTGCTCGAGCAGGTCAGCCTGCCGTTTGAAACGCTGACCCAACCCGTCGAGGATCTGGAACTGGACCAGACCCAGGTCGTGCAGGTCGGCCAGTTCGGTTTGCAGGCGAGCCGTGTTCGGGTCCGTTATGATGACGGGCAGGAGGTCTCCCGGGTAACCGAAGCGCAATGGATTGCCGTTGAACCGAAACCTCGCATCCTCGGCTACGGCACAAAGATCGTTGTCAGGACGATCGACACGCCGGGAGGACCGGTAGAATACTGGCGTGCGGTGCCTGCTTTTGCCACGTCTTATTCACCCTGCAGGCTGGGGATCGATACCTGCGGGAATACGACCGCAAGCGGCTTGAAGCTGGAAAAGGGCGTCGTTGGCGTCATCCGCTCCTGGTATAACGCAATGGTATTTTCCCAGGTATACGTTCCGGGTTACGGCGTCGGTGTTATTGCCGACATCGGCGCTGGTGTTTCCGGGCAGAACTGGATCGATCTCGGATATTCCGACGGCAACTGGAAATCCTGGGCTGCGAATGTGACGATTTATTTCCTTACACCAGTTCCACCACCAGACCAGATCCTGTGGATCCTGCCGTGACGGTCAACGTAGCTGCCCTTCTGCGGAAATACGGCCTGCGTCCAAAGAAGGGTCTCGGCCAGAATTTTCTTTCTGACCCCATAATCTTACAAAAAGTTGTGCGCACCAGCGGCATCACATCGGATGATGCGGTGCTCGAAATCGGCCCGGGGCTTGGCAGCCTGACTGTCGAACTGGCTAAAAGTGCAAAGCGCGTGGTGGCTGTAGAAATTGACGAAAACATGTTCGGCCCGCTGGGTGAGGTGCTGGCCCAGCGAGCAAACGTAGACCTCGTGCTGGGAGACATCCTGGCGCAGGATGTGCGGGACCTGATGTCAGCGCCAGCGCCGTATGTGGTCGTTGCCAACATCCCGTATTACATTACTTCAGCCATTATCCGCCATCTGCTGGAAAGTGACCATCCACCACAACGGCTCATTCTCACTGTGCAAAAAGAAGTGGGGGAGCGCATTTGTGCAGACCCGCCGGACATGAACCTGCTGGCTTTGAGTGTACAGGTTTATGGTTCACCGAAGGTCACCTTCCGCATTCCAGCAGGCGCATTCTACCCTCCGCCGAAAGTCGATTCTTCCGTAGTACAGGTGGACGTATTTACAAAACCTTTGATCGCGCGCGAGTCGCTCGACCTGTTTTTCCAACTTGTTAAAGCGGGGTTCAGCCAGAAACGTAAAACCTTAAGAAATTCGATCTCGGCCGGTATGAGATGGCCGAAAGAGTCAGCCGAGAAAGCGCTTGAAGCCTTCGAGCATCTGCGCGTGCATCACGTTGCCGTCGCGCCCGATGGCCTTCTGCACCGGTCCGAGCCGCGTGAGCAATCCCTGGAAGGGCTCCTCCGAACGGATGCGCGTGCGTCCATCGCCCAGGTCATCGAAGAAGAAGGAGTGTTCACCCACCAGCACACCCGGCAGAAACGCCGACAGGTTGCCCGGACCACCGAGCACCCATTGCTGCTGCTCCGGCAGTTGTTCGTCGGCATATTGAGCCGCGAAATCCGCGCGCCAACTGA
>JBFGQG010000485.1:0-3077 GCA_041564295.1 Anaerolineales bacterium
AAAATGAGAAACGGCCCGGCTGTCCCGTGCCCGCCAAGAGTTTCGAGCAGCGCCTGCCGGTCGCCGGCGATGGCAAGAAGGTCTCCGATCGGGCCGCTGTATATCCAGAGGGCGGACAACACGATCGCACAGGCCAGCAGTTTCAGGCCAGTTATCCATCTGTGGAAGATCGTTTGAGCAAAAGTCTGCGGGTAAATCGACATGGCTGGCTCCTTGGTTCTGGTGTTGGTCATAATCTCCCAGTTTTGACCTGCCAAAACAAGTGAGCAGACTGCCAGAAACCGCCAGGCAGGCTTCAGGATGCGAGCTTGGTCCCAGGTAGTTGCGTTCAGGCCTACGAGGCTGTAAGATAAAAGCGGTGCGGTTCGGCGCCAACCGGCGGGAAACGAAACCGGGCCTGCCCAAAGGAAATGAGTTGCTCCCTGCGCTCACTGCAACCCTCGATCTAACCGGCATGTCGATTGGCCTCTGGCTGGCCTTTTACGTGCTTGCCCGCGGGTACCGAAGCGGAATAACGCTGCGCGGTTTCATCGTCCTCCTCTGCATTGCTCTCTTTTTTTTCGGCGCCTATATCAACATCTTCAACCAGATCCCCGGCAGCGCTGCGTGGCGGGCTGTACTGCTGATCACAGCCCTGTTCTTCTGGTATGACCTGACCCGCAAGCTTTTGCCCATCTCGATGCGCCAGCGCACCCGAGTTCTGCGCTGGGCCTCTCTTTTCCTGGCGGTTGCAACCGCCGTTGTCCTGGTCACTGTCCCGAACGCCTTCCTGGGAGAAGCCGGCAATTCACTCAATATCGGGCGGATGGCTATCGAGTTTCCGTTCTTGCTGTACGCCATTTACATGATCGAGATCTCGGTTGCCATGCTGTTCAACCACAGCCTGATGGGGAAGGCGGGCCTGTCCCGGAAGTACCGCTACTTCTTTAGCGCCACTTTGCTTGCCGTCGTGAACGTAGCCCACGGCATCCTCTCCCTGGCGATCCTGCCGCCGCAGTCTCGGGTAGTTCAGGACGGACTGGTCCTGGCGTCGATCGTCGTGCTTGGTTTTTCCGTTGCCCGGCATCAGACTTTCGTGGAGCGGCGGACGACTTTCAGGGATCTCCCGGTGTCCGGTTTGACCGTTCTGGGGGTGAGCGGGATCTTCGCCGCGGCCGGATTGGCGCTCGATCTGACGCCGGAAGCGGTTGGGGTTCTCGTTGCGCTCGCCGTCCTGTCGCTGGCAAGCTACGATTTCATCCGTGTGGCACTCGATACTGTCCTGCACCGGCGAATCAGCCGGATGCGCCAGCAGCT
The DNA here is from genome assembly GCA_041564295.1 of Anaerolineales bacterium. Taxonomy (GTDB): domain Bacteria; phylum Chloroflexota; class Anaerolineae; order Anaerolineales; family JABWBV01; genus DATDOR01. The sequence goes on from JBFGQG010000485.1 coordinate 1,297, forward strand.
CCTGCGGATTGCCCGTGGGTCTGGAGACGCGGCGCTTACAGGCGCGGGAATTACTGCGGGTCTCCGTTCGCTCTGCCAGTCAGTCCAGGCAGAGGAGGGGTTGGTGGCTCGCAGCCGCAGTGGTGATTTCGAAATCCTGGCGAACTACAACACAGTTTCTGAGGGGACGGTCTTCGATGTCGGGGTCGACCTGAAAGGTGATCTTGTCGAAATCAACGGGAGGCACCCGCTGGAACTGAGCTGGGTTGCGCCGTGCACGTGGGCGGGGGAGACGCTGGCGATTGTCGGTATCGGGATGCGCACAAGCGGCGGGATATACAACGAGGGTGATCTGGACCTGCTGACAGAGTTCGCAGACCAGGTAGCGCTGCTGCTGCATCTGGAGGACCTGCAGGTGCAGCAGAGTGACCGCCTGTCGGTTCTGGCGGCGGAATACCAGGCCGGACAGGTTTTACTGCAGACCGGCAAGGAGGCGATCCTGGAGCGCATCAGCCAGAAGCCGGATGCTGAAGTGGTCAGTTGGGTTGAGGATGCCCTGCGAAACCTTTCAGACTACAGCCATCTCGGCCGCTCCCCACTGGTCAATTATCTGGGCGTCGATGGGGAGACCCACCTTGACCAGGGTCGCCGATTGCGGGAGAAATTGCTGGAGATTATGGACGTGATGCGTCCGTCTGAAAAACGCCCCTCTGAGCCGCTCCCGCGGGAGTGGTACAGCTACGCCGTCCTGTACGACGCCTATGTCGAAGATGTGCCGAACCGAGAGATTATGGCCAGGTTGTATATTTCTGAAGGCACCTTCAACCGCACTCGCCGTAAGGCGATTCGGGCTTTAGCGCGTTCAATTCAGGAAACGCAGCTTGCCGGATGAACGAATTCGGGTGACCGCAGCTTCTTTTTTGTTGAAACGGCCTGCACTTACAGTTCTGCCAGCGCTATGGAACAATTCGTTAAATCAAAAATACTGGTACAAGTTTAGACCCGTATTACACTACTAATAAGCTGAACTCCCCGGCACATCAAGACGGGGAGCTTTGTTTTTATCTTGTCAATCCAGATTATGGATGAAATCCTGGGTGATTAATTACTGTAAGTAGGATACGCGCTTAACTTTACATAAATTCGAACGGAAATCGAGCAAAAGAAATGCGGACATATGATTTCGTTCAACCGCCTTGCCAAAATATAAGTTTAGATTTCTTTCTCAACCTGGTGGCTGATGACCTGTTTCAGGATCAAATATCAAAACGATACTCATACCTTTATTACGAGCTCGTTAATGAGGTTAACCATGATCACATGCCATAAAATTGACCATCTGGCGGTTTGTCGGCCAGCGCTGAGGATCGAAACCAAAAGATACATTAGGTTGCAAAATAGCGATCGCGTATTGATCCAGGCCATCAATCGTTAGGAATTTCAATACAATCGATGATTATGCCGGAAACCCCTAGAATGATGCCTGTTTGAGCTAACCTTCAATTCTACCGAACCACAGGGTTGACGCACAACGCATCTACCTGATCCATCTGAAGATAAAACAAGAATCAGTTTTATGTGCATTTCCCTGGGAACAGATAAATTTAGGGACAAATGTACTTGAAGAGTCAGTACATTTGTCCCTTACGCACAGACGGTTTCTATTATAGGGTCGAAGGACGTTAGTTTCATTTTTGTGGAAATACTTATTGATACATGTTGGGGGAGTTTCACACTTCTAATGCATGTGTTTCCATTCTTGCACGAGTCTTGATAGCACATATTCTAAAAATGAGGAGGAA
>JBFGQG010000486.1:0-3066 GCA_041564295.1 Anaerolineales bacterium
ACGCAAACCCAGGACTGGCCAGGTTAACCCATGTTTTGATGGAGAAATACCAGGTCGAAAAGTCGGAAGCAGCGGAAACCTCAGGATCAGTACTATCGGAACTCACAAAAATCGCGGAAATGCACGGCATCCTCGCTGCGACAGCTACCGCAACTTCAGACCAGGATCCGCGCAGTATCCTGATCGCCGGCCTGGCCAGGTATGGACTGCGGTTCGCCAGATACGTTACCTTTTCGGCTGTGGTTGAGCCTGCCCTTTATGAACGTCCTTCGGTTCAACTCGGTGAAATCGTCGGGCAATGGGCCAGGGGGCGTGATGTAACTCGCCGTGCAGACGAACCGGAAGCCCGGGCCCGGTACTTTCTCGACGGACTCAAAGAGGAGCCGCGTCTTGCACGCCTGGCAGCGAACCAGGTGCAGAAGCTGCCCCCCGGACATCCTCTGCGAGAAGGCACACATATCAAGAATGCTTTGAACGGGCTGTTGCACATGTCTATTACCGAAGCATTCTCTCCTGGTGCTGACCTGGATGAACAGATCGAGACCGCGCTCTCCGCTATGGCCGGACTGGTAGAGCACCAGCTCGTCACAGATACACGAATTCGCAGCCTCCTGGATGCCGGACAAACTCTCCTTAAGCACCCGGATTTCAAGCAGGACGGAGGTTCGTTTCGCCAGGCTGCTCTTGTATATTTATCTCAGCGTGCGAGTGAAGTGCGTGAAAACGGCGAGGTTCACCTGGCTGAACGTTATGAAAATGAGGGGAGAGAGATTATTCAACCGCTGGTCGAGGCAGAAACCGACCCGACGCGGAAGCTTCTCTACTCTTCCCTGTTACACAACGCAAAAGGCGATGCGGGCAGCGCGGCCGAAGACATTGCAGACCTAATTTTCCCTGCTGGCATGGAAGGTCCGCATGCGCCATCTCAGGTTTTTGCGGCTCAGTTCACTGCGAAACGTTCCTACCAGGCTGGAAATTATCCGGAGGTCATCGCGCTGCTCGAACCCGTGCGGACAATTCTCGAAGACGATTATCTTGGCGCAGTTCTGGAAGCGGATGTCTCAAGGACTGGGCAGGCTTTTTCTGACGCGCTCGTTCTGCTGGCCTTCGCTTACGCGAAGACCGATGTTTGGGAAAACGCGCTGATAATTCTCGACCGGTGTAAAAGCCTGCGCTTCCGCTATCAAGCACAAATCAGGGCCGGCCCGCTGGGTGAGCTTTTGCGCGAGCTGGAAGCAGACATTCACGCTCGCGAAAGAGGAATTACCCCTCCAGAAGCCGAACGGCTCAGTCTGCCGACCGGCCTGACAGACCTGATCGAAACTTACCGCCAGACGCGTGTGAAAGCCGGCATGGATCCGTTGATAAGCCCTTCCATACCAGACCTATCCGCATCGCTAGAATCTGACGAAGCGCTGATTATTCTCGGCAGCGGAATGGACGGCTTCCTGGTCGTTATGATCCGGTCAGGGAAATCGGACTCGCCTGAAACGCATGCTTTCTTACCCATTGAAGATCAGCATGAATTTTTCCGCGCGCTGACAGATCCGGCGATAGGCTGGCTGATTGCAATTAACGACAAGACCACCAGTGAAACCGGTCCTCGACCTGCGCTGACAAATCTCATCGATGCAACTGATAGAATTTTTGGCAGACAGCTCGCCGGAATGCTGAAGGGATCAGGAGTCAGGCGAGTAACAATCATTCCCCATCTCCAGCTCCACCTGGTTCCATTCTGGGCGCTGCCCTCGCTGGAAAATTACGAAGTGATGACTGCGCCTTCAGCAGCACAGTTTCTCAATGCGCGCCAACAGCGCCGGCATATTCAACCTCAGGCGCTGATTGTGGGTAATCCGACCGCTGACCTGAAACTCGCTGAAATCGAAGCTCAGCGAGTGGCATACCATCTAAACAGCAACGGCGTTACCACGCTGGTCCTCCTGAATAAGAATGCGACCGAGGAATTCTTGACCCAAAGGATTTCCGGGGCTTCCATCTTTCATTTTTCGGGGCATGGGCACTCGGATACTTTCTTTCCCACCCGCTCTGCCCTCGAGGTGCATCCGGGCAAGGACTGGGACATCACGGAAGAAGACGATCTTTTACGCAAGCTTGCCGCAGAAGCAGATTGGCAGCCCGTATACAAGTTTTCATTCGGCAAATGGATCAATGATCATACGGAAGGCTGGCTTGATCTGGGTGATCGCGGACGGTTGGTTCAGCAGCTTTACTCGGGCGCGCGCCGGATTGATCTGCGTCTCGAGCACAGCGCGAAAGGAACCTTGCTTGCACAGTACGCCTGGCTATTCGACGTCGAGGATGATGCAGATAGCTTTGGGCAGCGCATGCGCCTGGCTGAACTGTGGACTGCGGGCGATTTGCTTACAGAAGGTAGTCTGGCGGGATGCGACCTGGTTTTCCTTTCGTCCTGCAAGGCCGGATCGGGCGGTCTCGGCGAGTCGGATGAGTTCGCCGGCCTGCCGGCTGCCTTCCAGTTGGGTGGAGCAGCTACGATCATCAGTCCATTGTGGCCCGTCAGCGTTGAAGCCGCAGCGCTTTTTACCGATCAGTTCTACTCTGATCTGACTTCGCAATCCGGGGAGATTGATATTCTGACGATCGTCAAAGGAGCTCAACTTACATTAAGATCCATGGACAAAGCGACCGCGGCCGAGGCCGTGTTTGGCCTGGCCGAAGAAAAGACTGACCGCATCGCCAGGCTGCTGCTGCACGCGGCCGGCCGGCGTATCCTCGATGGAGATGAAGAATTTCCTTTCTCGCACCCCTATGATTGGGCAGCGTTTCAGGTGACCGGTGCCCCCGTTCTAAGCGTCCCTTTCGCTGGCCGGCGAAAGACCGATGTGAACCAATCTCAGAAGTCAGGTCAGCCGCCCCACGTGAACGGACCTGAACGCGCGGAAAATTCAGAATCCGTGCCAACACCAGATACGGAGGACGTCGGTGATTTTCAGAGAAACGACAGTCCGCAAGAAGAAAGGCCTCAGCCTGAGAAAAGTGATGTGTTCATTCTTGGAAAAGCCGCTGAGATTTTGATAGAAAAATCCG
>JBFGQG010000487.1:0-3063 GCA_041564295.1 Anaerolineales bacterium
CTATCCCGCCTCCGCAATCGCTCACAAATCAGTTCCGCGATTTCGGTTACAGGGAACTGGAACGAGCACTCCTCTTTTCACCGTTACCTCTATGGCAACCCGGCAGGATTCTCTCCAGCCAACATCTTCCGACGACCAAGGTCGTCCTTTCAGATGACGGCAAATTCGCTGCTTTTGGCTCCAGTAATGCGGTCATATTGTGGGACCTTGAGGTCGATATACAGACGTCTCTAGAAGGGCACGCTAGCAACATTTCCAACCTGGCTTTTGCCGAACATTCATGGCTCGCTACATCAGATGCTGCCGGCAGTTTGATCCTTTGGGAAATCGGATGGACCAGTCCAAGATATATTCTTTCAGAAGACATGCCGATCCGCCAGTTCGCATTTTCTCATGATGGGAAAACGCTTGCAGCAGCTTCTGATGAAATCATATCTGTCTGGATATTCTCTGGAAATGAGTTCATCCGGCTAAGGCAAATCCCTGCCGAAGGTGCACACCAGGTGGCGTTATCTGACGATGGACTGCTCCTGGGCTGGGTCGACCGGCTCAACACGATTACGATTTGGCAGCTTTCGGATTTTACTTTCCAGATTAGATTCGACGTGGGCCAATTCAGAATTGCAGATATGCAATTTTCTCCAAACGGTAACAGGCTTGCGGCATCAGATTCCGGTGGACACCTGCTCGTTTATGGTTTTACCAGGCCTGTTGAGGGAACGCTGACCGGTGCAAAGATTTACCAGTTAGATCTACCTACATTCATTTACGATATAAACTGGTTGGACGATGGTCGGTATCTGGCAGCACTTTCTGATTACAATCCGGATGAAGCGCCACCCGACTTGATGATCTGGGAAATGTCGACCGGGCTGCCTGCCACGATTCCTTTCCAGATCTCCACGCTGCCGGCCCTTCAATCCTTCCAGGAAATGCATAACGGAAATATCATCGCAGCCGATTCGGCCGGAACGGTCACCATACCTGAAATCTCCTCGCCTTCCGATAATCCTGTCCCGACAGAATTTAACCAGAGCCTCACGGACATTTTCCCGATCGACACCTCTTACCAGACCTCCCTGAATCCATTTCTGCAGGTTTATAACCAGCCGCTTAAAACGGTGGCGAACCTCATTGGTCTTGACCTGCCTCTGGAGGAAGTGATCCCGGAGGATTTTCAATTTATCGGGGCGCGATATGAAGCCGTGAACCAGATCGCTTCGTTTGCATTCACACGCAACATGGCCCCAAACCGGGATGAACGGATCGTGCTGAGAATTCGGCCAAACACCGGAGGGAACCGGCTCTCGCTCCAGGAAGATTGGATCGGTGCGAACGTGGATTTCAGCCATTTCCAGATCGGCCGCTACCTGGGCGAACTCGTGACGGGCGAATGGAAGATGGTCGATATCGACCGGGATGCACCAGGGATCTACCGGTGGACACAGTCGGAAACCACACGTTTCCGCTGGACCCAGGGATCATACCTGTTCGAACTCATCAGCGACAGTGTTATCGCAACAGAAGCCCGGCGGTGGACGCGCATGTTCCAGCCGCTGGCTGTCGCACTGATCAACGCCGAAGAGGACGTGCCCTTGTTTCGTTATACTGTTCAAGACGGAGATACATGCTTTGACATCGCCACACAATATGGGACGACAATCGCGCGGCTGACAGCACTGAACAATCTTAATTCGGAATGCATGATTTTTGCTGGTGATCGTCTGGTGATACCGGTTCCCCCGCCCCTCGGGATATTTGCTGAGGAAGATTTGAACTGCGATGGCTCTCTTGATAGGCTGCGCCTGATTCCAGACCCCAGGCACCCCACATCCGATATCTACCTGGGCCTTGTGATCGATGCTCTTCCGGAAGGAGGAGCCGCCCCAGGTGTAGAATACGCAACGTTCGATAGCTTCACAATAGCCAATGCGCATGTTGAATTCTTCAGGTCACCGAAGTTAATCAAGATTGAAAATGCATGCGGACAACTGATCGCTTTTACCGGATACGGTGGAACCGGAATTGACTCGGGTCTCCGTTTCTTTGTATGGACCGGAGATACCCTGCGGCTAATCCTCCGCACGGATGGGTTTATCGATGAGGATTTACCCGGTACTATTTTCGACGGTTTTTCTTTTACATCCCAGCGATTAGTATATGTGCCCGCGCAAGTAGCCTGTGATTTGAAGAAAACCACTTATGTGTGGAAAAACAACGCTTTTACAATCGCTGGAGAAGAAAATATCACCGGCGTAGATTGTTTCGAAGAACCTTTACCATGACCCAACAACCGGATAACCGAAAAATAAGAGCAGAAGACGGCCGTCAAATACGCCGTTTATTGGAATTTGTCCATCCCTATCGTGGTTACTTCGTAATCGCCATGATCGCTGTTGTGTTTACCAGTGTCCTCAGCCTGGCCGGTCCATATACCGCCCAGTTTTTAATCGATGCTGTTTTCGAAGAGAACAACAGGCAACTTCTCAACCGCATCGCTCTACTGTTGATCGTCATCTTTGCGGCACAGAGCGCGTTCTATTTCATCCGCCGATATATTTTGTCTTTTGTCGGTGAGAGAGTTATGGCAGATCTGCGGCTCAGATTATTTACTCATTTACAGGGGCTGTCACTGAGCTTTTTCAACGAGCGCAGGACCGGGGAACTCGTCAGCCGCCTGACGAATGATGTGTCCACTATCCGCTCTCTGGTTACAGCAGATATCTCCACTGCGCTCTCCCAGGTCCTGACTTTTATCGGTGCCCTCGTGCTGATCATTATCACTGACTGGCGTCTGACACTTTTCATGCTCGCCCTGATTCCAGTCGTGATGGTCATTGCCATAATATTTGGCCGGCGGCTGCGGCGATTATCGGTATCGGTACAGGACCAGCTGGCTGACGCCACCACTATCCTTGAAGAATCAATTGCCGGTGTGCGAGTCGTCAAATCCTTCACAAGGGAGCCTTACGAACAGCACAGGTTCAAAGTGAGCATCGAGCGGACGGTCGCTCTGGCAATGAAACGCATCATGCTCGGGTCCACGTTCGGTCCTGCCATTTC
>JBFGQG010000488.1:0-3055 GCA_041564295.1 Anaerolineales bacterium
GAGGATAACAATCCAAAATCAACAGATGCCAGTATTTCCGGGACATCATCACGAGGCCCAAGAAAACTAAAGTTTTCATATAATCTGTAGTCAGCTATCAGCTGCTTACAATGATTCGTGTACACCTCATCCGCCTGGCTACCTACGAACAGAACATGCAGTTGTTCACGGGCACGATCCGCATTTGCAAGAGCCTTGATGAGGAGGGGGTGATCTTTTTGCGGACGAAGGTTGGCAACCATGGCTGCAGAAAATCGTTTATTTTTAGGAAAACTGTCCTGTCCATTTGAAGCCAGTAAACGCGCTCTAAAGCTTATCGTATCGATGCAATTGGTCAGGGCTGCAGTCTTCGATGCGGACATGCCAAGTATAGTAATCGCCCAATCCCTCAACAAAGTGTCAACGCCAATATAGAAATCGACAAATACGCGGTTGGTAAGCCTGAGAATTAACGACGCTGACCTGTCATTTGCAATTTCACCAAAATGATCGTGGAAGATTAGTTTGATCCGGTTGAAATTCAACAGCTTGATTAAGGCACAAAAGAGGACCGACGACCTGCCATGGGCGTGCAACACGTCAACCTTCGTCCGGCGGCAGTAATTTGAAAATCGAAGAATCGCGGGAATATCCCAGGTTTTTGTCCGGTTGAGCACGACAAGCTCTGTCTCTGGCCTGAGAAGATTAGCATACTGCGTATCTGTTCGTGTTACGCACGCCCGTACATCGACATCAAATTTTTCCAAGCCGTTGATCAATTCGACCATGACGCGCTCCGCTCCCCCAGGAGACAGGCTGTCGATCACGTGTACTATCGATACCGTCATAGGATCATTACGCTGCAGTCTGGATACCACGCACACCCTGGGAAATCAATTTGCGCGCAGCCCGCAAAGAACGCTGTTTTTTGAACGGGTACAGAGGAATTTTGAAAAGAAATAACAGGAAATCAACGAAAATCCAGCCTGGCCATCGATGTGAACTTCGCTTTCCCTGGGTAAAATGGCTGGTTACGAACATCAGCCAAATCCTTTCCCGCATCGGCCGATTCTTGACATACTTGAGCACATAATAACTTTGCGTAATGGGGGGGAAAGGATCGAATAACCCGGAATCTGTATTGTATTTGACGGATTTATGGACCCTGAGGCCGCCAGTCGGGGCTTTAAAATGAATCCGCTGCGCCTGGGCATTATGCAGGATTCGGTAACCTGCCAGGTAGAGCCGGGTCCCAAAATCCGAATCTGTCCCTGGCCCAAAATCATAATTGCGATCAAGACCTCCAACTTTTATATAAATGCTGCGCGGAACCATACTGTTACCGGTATCAAAAGTTTGGGCTGTACGAAAATGACGGTACCGCTCTGGCAGACGGTAGTTTTCCGCAGGCGGTGGAAACGAAACTCCAGTGGAGATGTCATAACGACCAATTCTGAGTACGGCAAGGTGGGTTTCTATGAGGTTCGGTGAGGCAATCGAATCGTCATCAAATAAGAAAATATACTTGCCGGAAGCGGCCAACACGCCCGTATTCCGTGCCAGACTTTGCCCAAGTTCATCTTGCCGGATAACGTGCAGGGGTAAATCCCCAAATTTTTCATAAAAATCTTCTTGACGGCTTTCAGGTGGGTTTTGATCAACGACAATAATCTCGGCGGGTGGAATCGTTTGCTTTCGAAGCGAATCTATTGCATCTTCCAGGTAGCCATATCTGCCCAACGTGGGGATAATAACGGAGACGGAATGTTGATTTTCAGCTATTTCACCAGTTGAGAAACTGATCGCTTCCTTTGAAACCGGTGCATCCTGAACGAGGCCTCCACCTTCAAATTGCTTTTTGGCCCAAATGTAATCGGAAATCTCCGGAATTAACCCTATTGGTCTCGAAAGGAGTTGGCGGATTAATGCATAAACGGTCCATAATATTCCGAAATGCCGGAACACAAACAGGAAAAAATCCCTGCGGGTAGGTGGATCAATACAGGTATAACTGGATGGTAAAAGCAGTTCAGGCGAGTATTCAACCAGCACTCCTGCTTCCTGACATCTCAATCCGAAATCCAGGCCTGCAGCACCTGTTGTCTCATAGGCGGGTTCCAACCACTCTTGATCCGAAAGCAATGCAGCTTCCACGAGACAGGCATCCAGGCTCACGCGCCAGCTGGTACTCGTTATGGATTGAGGAGCATCGATCATGCTCCAATCTTGCTTGATCAGATGCAGGTTCGGAAAAAAATCATGGGCACACAATCTTAAACCGGCATGGATGATCTCGGCGTTGGAGGTGGCCAATTTATCCAGGGTGTTTCCTTCAGGAGGTTGAGCTTGGACGTTCCACAGGAGAAAGTAATCGCATTTCTTTTCGGTTGCAAGACGACTTAAAATACCAGGTAAGTCGCTTATCCAGCTTTCTATGTAATGGCTGTCCCCAAACGCCCAGAGACAGTCCTTCGGGGCTTTTGGACCCAATACGAGGTCGATCTTTCTTGTTAGCATGCTGGGCTGCTTAATACATAAAGGGGATGTTGTGCATCAATGGTACGGTATGATTACCGGTCACGATTCCTGCGACGTCTTGACACAAATCCGACCGGTATAGTCGATCCGGTTCAATAAAATACTGATCTCGTGCTCTGAAATGTATTCATCCACAGCTCTTCTTGCCCCATGCCAATGCCCATAATCATCAATAATCACCACGCCGTTCCTGCTGACCAATGGGAATAAGTATTCCAATTCATGTCTGGTGGATTCATACCAATCCGTATCGAGCCTGAGTAAGGATATCTTCTCAGGCATCCTATCCGGAATCGTATCCTCTACCTTGCCTTCTATGAAATGGATTTGATCCGGAGGAAAATTGGTCGCAGAGACATTCATCCTTACTTCTTCGATCGTGGACAAGCACCACTCGGAGGCATCATCAGACGTTTTCAACTGAGAGAACTTCTCAACCGCGCGCTCGCCTCTGTATGAAACATCTTTCTTCCCGGGCTTGGTCATGCCTTTGAATGTATCATACAGATAGACCTCCCTATTCGTTTCGCCCATCCGC
>JBFGQG010000489.1:0-3046 GCA_041564295.1 Anaerolineales bacterium
CGGGTAAAAATCCAGACTGCGGGCACGCACCCAGTCCTCGTAACTGGGTGAGGCCGCCATCTGCACTTCATGACCGGCCGATTTCAGCCCCATGCCCAATACCACGAGCGGCCGGACATCGCCCCACGAACCGAACGCGAACAACGTAATGTGCATCTATGCCTCCCGGCCAGATTATTCAATCAAGAATTTAGATTGAGTTTAGAGTTGGCTCATTTCGGAACTGCTACGTCTCCTCCTGATTATATAGGGGTTGCCTGGGGTTGTATAATAAAGCTGGGGGCATTCTTCCTCACCCGAGACATTTCTGAAATCTGATCATTGTGGATTAGCGAAGTCCACCGGGGAAAGCCCGATGAAACAACCCGAAGATGTTGGGGAACTCGCACGAATTCAGCAGGCGATTGAAGCCCAGGAAAAACTGCGGGGAATCGTGGATGACGCGGTTCTCGATGAAACCATTCGGACCTTAAAGGAAAAGCTAGCCGCACTCGAGCCGATTTCCCAACACCGGAAGCAATTGACTATCCTTTTCATGGACGTGGCCGGTTCCACGGAGATCGTCAGGGATCTCGATCCAGAAGAAAACCTGGCGATCATGGATAATGCGCTCAGACGTCTATCCGAGCCCGTGAAGGTGCATGGCGGCCAGGTTACACGCTACATGGGGGATGGATTCAAGGCGATCTTTGGTCATCCTACTGCGCACGAGAATGACCCGGAAATGGCAGTGCGAGCGGGACTGGCGATCCTGGAGACGGCAGCTCAATATGCTGTTGAATTAGAGGCAGAAAAAGGAATTCCTGGTTTCAAGGTGCGCCTGGGTATTCACACAGGCCTCGTGGTCGCAGGCGGTATTTCTGAAGGTGCAAGGACGGTTATGGGGGCAACAGTGAATCTGGCAGCGCGGCTTGAATCATCGGCTCTGCCCGGGACGCTGTTGATTTCTCATCAAACCTATCAGCATGTTCGTGGAGTATTTGACTTCGTCCCGAAAACGGCAATAAAGGCAAAAGGCTTTGATGAACCCGTGCAGGTTTACCAGGTCCTGCGCGCCAAGCCGCGTGCATTCCGCATGGGCCGGCGCGGTGTAGAGGGTGTTGAAACTCGTATGATCGGCCGTGAGGCTGAGCTGAAGAGATTTCAGGATGCTTTTTACACAATGTTGGAAGATCATCAACTTCAGATGGTAACGGTCACCGGCGAAGCCGGACTTGGAAAATCGCGCTTGCTGTACGAATTCGAGAATTGGCTGGACCTGCAACCGGAGAACGTCAGGCTTTTTAAAGCCCGCAGTCGTCTGGAAAGTCAAAGCCTGCCTTTTGCGCTACTGCGCGATATGTTCAGTTTTCGCTTTCAAATCGATGATTCTGATTCTGCCGACGTCGTTCAGGGCAAGCTTGAGCGCGGTTTCAAAGAATTTCTTGTCAGAGATGAGCGGAGAGTGACACATCGTATTGGACGGCTGCTTGGATTTGACTTGAATACAGGTGAGAATGGTTCGGACAGTTTTGAGGAACCACGCGAAAGCCGCGCACGCGCGCTTAATGATATGGTCGAGTATTTTCGGACTGCTTCTGAAGACACGGTTGCGGCAATTTTTATCGAGGACCTGCACTGGGCGGATGAGGCTTCACTGGACGCAATCAATCACCTCACAATTCACCTCCGTAGTTTCCCGGTGCTGTTCATTGGGCTGGCGCGCCCATCTTTCATGGATCGCCGCCCGCACTGGGGTGAAGGACAGCTCTTCCATACAAAACTGAAATTGAGCACTCTATCGAAAAGAGATAGCCGCAACCTGGTTGATGAGATCCTCAAAAAAGTGGAACGGATTCCATCCAGCCTGCGGGAACTGATTATTGACAACGCCGAGGGAAATCCGTTCTACATTGAAGAGCTGGTCAAGATGCTGGTCGACGATAGAGTCATTGTGAAAGAAGATTCGCATTGGGAGGTTCATCTGGAGCGCCTGGCGGAAGTGCATGTCCCCTCAACACTGACGGGCGTTCTCCAGGCAAGGCTGGCCCGCCTCCCGGAATCAGAACATGCCTTGATTCAACAGGCCTCTGTCATTGGACGGGTGTTCTGGGATCAAGTGCTGATGCACCTGAACCGCGCCGACATTCAGGTCTATGAAGAAAAGGTAATCCGCGAAGGGCTTACAAACCTCAGAATGAGGGAGATGATCTTCCAACGAGAAACTTCGACCTTTGAAGATGCCCGGGAGCATTATTTCAAACATGCCGTTTTACACCAGGTTACTTACGAGAGCGTCTTGCTCAGGGTAAGAAGAAAATATCATGCCTTAATTGCCGAATGGCTGAAGCAGTTCCGGCATGACCGGCTGAAGGAAATCTCAGGCCTGATTGCAGATCATCTTGAGAAGGCAGAAGCGCATTCGGACGCATTTGAATACCTGCTGATAGCAGGAGAGGAGGCGGCTGCGCGGTATGCCAATGAGGAAGCAGTCAATTTCTACAACCGCGCGCTTGTGTTCCTTGATCGAGCCGATCTTGAAAGCCGCTGGAACATCCTCAGTAAACGGGAGAAGCTCCACCAAAAAATGGGAAAAACCCACCAGCAAATAGAAGATATCGATCAACTAGAGACAATTGCATCTGCTCTACCTGACGGAAACTACAAGGCGGAAGTTTTGATCCGGCGCGCCAATTATTATTATGAAATCGCTGAATACCAGCATGCGTGTCTGGGCGCAGAGAAAGCGGTAGCCGCAGCTGAACGATCCGGCAATGTGTACCAACAGGCCACGGCCAACAACAGATGGGCGACTGCTCTTTGGCGAGGAGGGGATTTTGAAAAGTCGGAGGAAAAGGCAAACAAGGCACTCGCGCTCTCTCGGGAGGGGCAAGATCAAAAAAATGAATGGAGGGCTTTGAACAACCTGGCAGCACTGGCGAACCTTCAAGGGGACCTGGCTTCAGGGAAGGCTTATTACGAAAACATCCTAACGCTCGCTCGTGAAGCGCGAGATACTGATTGGATCTTCAATTCGATCTTCAATCTCATTATTACAAAACGCGAG
>JBFGQG010000490.1:0-3035 GCA_041564295.1 Anaerolineales bacterium
AGATTTACCGGCATGCGAATTATGGTTTTTTCTGGTTGCTGTATTAGCAGGAAAAAAAGAGGTCCAGCACGGGCTTCATCCAGCTGCACCTCTTGAAAGGGTTTTCGTTTCAAAACTTATTCGCCGGTATTAAATGTCAAATTTCACCGCCTCCGTCATTTCATCAGGCTCCTGTTCTTCGACGAAGGTTTCGATGGTTTTCCGCCAACTCGGTTCAGGAAACGGATCGATTCCCAGGATCTGGTTCCATATATACCTGCCTATCACGCCCATCGAGGCAAGCACGGGGATGATGATCAATGCGCCGAGGACGCCGCCCACCACCACTGCAGCCACGATCGCCACAAAAACTAGACCGTCGTGCATGTGAACGCTCCTGCCGAAGATGCGCGGGCGAATCCAGATATTCTTGATATTGATGATCACGAGATAGACAGCGAGGACAAGGATCGCAAACCAGAAATTAGAAATTCCGAGATATGTCGATCCCTCAACCAGTGCGACGAGGATCGCCAGGACGGCGGCAATCGCAGGCCCCAGATCAGGGATGATGGTCAGAAAGCCTGCAATGATTCCCAGGATCCCAGCAGCCGGCACACCGATCACAATCCAGGCGATGGTGAAAATGATCCCGGTAACGAGCATTAATGCCAGGTTGCCGCGCAAGTAACCCCGCCAGATCAGTTTAATTTCCCCGTAAATGTGTCACACGTCATCCTGGTATTCGACCGGTGCGAGGGCGATGAACCAATCGCGGAGTTTACCCCAATCACGCAGCAGAGAATAAGTGGATGCCAGGATAACGAGAAGCCAGAGGAAATTTCTCGTTGTCGCTTCAATAATATGAATTGCATCGACAGTCAAACCTGAAAGGGCGGTGGACAGGACCTCAGTCAGATCGGGCAGGAATTGGCCGATCTGAAATGCTTGCCCAAGCAGGATGAAATCCCGCGAGAGCAGTTCTCGAACATTCTCAAGGATCACATCCAGGTCTGCAATCAGATTCTGAGACTCAGATATCAAGACCGGTACGAAAAGGGCCGGTGTCGCAATGAGCAACGCCAGGCCGAGAAAAAAGACGATGATATTCGCCGGTCTGCGCGGGATGCGTGTCCGTCTGGTAAGTCCCTCTGCAACGGCATTCAGCAAAAATGCGAAGAGTGCAGAAATGATGAGCGGCGTCAGCACCACGCGGAAATAGACAACCAGCGCGATGACGGACACAATCATCACCACCAGCATCAAGTATCGAAATCGTTGACTCCAGCCACTTTCCATGAGAATGTCCTTTAACATTGAGGTTTGTTCAGCCGAAAACCATGTTTAACCTGGTATATATTAAATAAATTTCTTCAACGCATCAAGACTTGGCGTTATGACCGGAGCTTCTCCAACCGCTTGAACAGCAGCCTTGATGTCTTTCAATCCGTTGCCAGTATTTAACACGAAAACCGGGTCATTCGACGCGATTTTTCCATCCTGGAGCGCTTTTTTAGCACCGGCAAATGAGGCAGCGCCGGCAGGCTCTGCAAATATTCCGACAGATCCCAGGTCGCTGATGGCTGAAAGTATTTCACCATCGGAAACAGCGAAATACATACCGCCGGTCTGAGTAGCGGCACGCAACGCTCTCAGCCCGTCTCTCGGCAGACCGACGGAAATACTATCAGCCAGCGTTTGAGCGTCAACGCCTTGGATTTCCTCGTTACCTGCGTAGTACGCATTCGCAACAGCTGCTGATCCTTCAGCCTGAACACCATGAATTCGTGGCATTCGATCAATCCATCCGATTTCTAAAAGCTCTCGAAATCCTTTATGGATACCTGAGATAATATTACCGTCACCCACAGATACGAAAATATTTAAGGTCTGTTTCATTGAGAAATAATCTACCGGCAGCTGCTCCCAAATTTCGTAGGCCGCCGTCTTTTTCCCTTCTAAAGTGAAGGGATTGTAGCCGGTGTTCCTACAATACCAACCGAAATGGCGGGACGCTTCGAGGGTCAGGTCAAACGCGTCATCATATGTGCCATCTACAAGGATTACGCGCGCGCCGAATACGAGCAGCTGCGCCACTTTTGCAGGCGGCGCACGGCGCGGAACGAGGATCACTGCATCCACCTCGGCGGCCGCAGCCATTGCGGCAAGAGCAGCGCCAGCATTTCCCGATGACGCGGTGATGATTGTTTTTACTCCGGTTGCCTGCGCATGTGCAACTACCACAGCGGAGGCCCTGTCTTTGAAAGAGGCTGTCGGGTTCCGGCCTTCATCTTTCACAAATAGAGTCTCAGCGCCAATCCGGCGTGCTAATTGTTGGGGTTCGTAAACCGGGGTCCACCCAGTCGTATGCAGTGCATTCGCAGCTCCTGCGGGTCTTGCAACGGGTAAAAACGCCTGGTATCGCCAGATGGAATAATCGCGCGATGATCGGACTTCGTGCGGGTCCGCCAGACTTAAGTCCGGGATGATGTCGAGATTTCCGCTACAATGTTCACAGACATAGCCGGTATAATCCTGCCGAAAAGTTGCAAGGCATATTGAACAACAGTATGAAAAACGCTTATCCATGATCCACCTTCCAATCAAATTAGAAACCTGCAGATACCTGCACCTATTTCTTAACCTGAATACGTTCAAATTCGATCAGGAAGTTTAGCTTCAAGTGCCTGGAACCGTAATTATAAGTATCCCATTGCACAAGAGCGCTAGTAATATACTCGATTATTCCAGTTCAAAGCAGTGATTCACCGGGATGGCCTACCCTGGTCCGCATCCGGGCTGCCAATCCACGGAGATTTACGCAATCCAAGGTACAATTTTGGTCGAACAGACTTTGAAAAATTTCAATAAAACCAGAGTGCAGTAAATGTTTGAATTCCATATATCCAGATACGCCCGAGACAAATATCGTTTCGACCAGAGCATATACCAGTTTACCGGTAACGCCATCCTGGGAGATTTCAACTCTGCCAGGGATTTTGCTCACAAAATTAATACATATCGAGACCTGATACGGTTTCCCGAGCAGGCGGTAC